>DOEL01000018.1:31681-33722 GCA_003533095.1 Methylophilaceae bacterium
GGTATTGGCATCTCGATGAAATCTACCGCACTTCCTGTGATCTCTGTGTGTATTGCGATCTTTGTATCTCATCATCTCGCAGGTCTTTACGGTGTTGCCGTTGCTGCAACATCAATGTTAAGTATGGCTGGTATTATTGTGGCATTAGATGCATACGGCCCAATTACTGATAACGCTGGCGGTATTGCAGAAATGGCTGGATTACCAAAGAACGTTCGTGATGTTACAGATCCATTAGATGCTGTTGGTAATACTACTAAAGCAGTGACTAAAGGTTATGCGATTGGATCAGCTGGTCTTGCAGCGCTTGTTCTTTTTGCAGACTACACACACAAATTAGAGTCTGTTGGTATTGCAACCACATTTGATTTGAGCGATCCATTTGTGATTATTGGATTAGTTATTGGCGGTCTTATTCCTTATCTTTTTGCTGCGATGGCAATGGAAGCAGTAGGAAGAGCTGCAGGTGCAGTTGTTGAAGAAGTAAGACGACAATTCAAAACTATTAAAGGCATCATGACAGGGAAAGGTAAGCCTGACTATGCAAAAGCTGTAGATATGTTAACGACAGCTGCCATTAAAGAAATGATTGTTCCCTCATTACTTCCTGTAGCCGTTCCTATTTTAGTAGGACTATCTTTAGGGCCTAAAGCTCTAGGTGGTCTTCTTATGGGCACTATTGTAACAGGATTGTTTGTAGCAATTTCAATGTGCACAGGGGGAGGTGCTTGGGATAATGCGAAGAAATATATTGAGGATGGAAATCACGGCGGCAAAGGTTCAGAAGCTCATAAAGCAGCTGTGACTGGCGATACTGTAGGTGATCCTTATAAAGATACTGCAGGCCCTGCAATTAACCCACTCATAAAAATTATTAACATTGTGGCTCTTCTTATTGTGCCGCTTCTTTAATTTTCATATATAAAAAAAGCGCCTATTAGGCGCTTTTTTTATTTAATTATTTTTTATATCTTGACCCGTAAGTTTTTGAAAGGCTTCTAAATATTTTTGAGTTGTTTTTGTAATAACTTCTAAAGGCAATGAAGGAGGTGGGGGTGTTTTATTCCATCCGCTACTTTCTAACCAATCTCTAATAAATTGTTTATCAAAACTTGGTTGACATGCACCTTCGCGATATTGATCTAAAGGCCAAAAACGAGAAGAATCCGGCGTTAATATTTCATCAATCAGTACTAAATTATTTTTATCATCCACACCAAATTCAAATTTGGTATCCGCAATAATAATGCCCTTTGTCAATGCAAACGCCGAGGCTTCTTGATACAGTTTAATACTAATTTCTTTAACCCGTGTTGCCATCTCCTTTCCAATACGAACTTCACATTCTTCGTATGAAATGTTTTCATCATGATGCCCAACCGCTTCCTTACTGGAAGGTGTAAATATAGGTTCATTTAATTTTGCAGATTCTTTTAAACCTTGGGGAAGTTTAATGCCACATACTGTTTGTGTTTTTTGATAATCTTTCCAACCACTACCTGATAAATAACCTCGAACAATAGCTTCAATAGGAAGTGCTTTTAATTTACGTGCGACAATAGCACGATTCTTCACTTGTGCTACTTCGTTTTCAGATACAACACTCTCAGGAGCAATGCCTGATAAATGATTTGCAACCACATAAGAAAGTTTTTGAAACCAAAAATCAGCCATTTGTGTCAGCACAAACCCCTTATAAGGAATAGGCTCATTCATTACAACATCAAATGCAGATAATCGATCTGTCGTCACAATCAAAAGATGTTTATCATCAACCTCATATATATCTCTCACTTTACCTTTATGAAGCAAAGGCAGGCTTTTGATAGATGTTTCTGATAATTGAGCGTAAGCCATTTAAAATCTTCTTTCTAAAATTTCAATAGCAGGAAGTTTTTTACCTTCTGCAAACTCTAAAAATGCACCGCCTGCAGTAGAAATATATGAAATATCTTTTGCAACATTAAATTTTTCTATTGCAGCAATTGTATCCCCACCACCTGCAAGCGAGAATGCTTCAGAATTCGCAATCGCATATGAC
>DOEL01000023.1 GCA_003533095.1 Methylophilaceae bacterium
GTATACAGGCCATGCAAAAAATCAAAATATGCGTGAATGGATCGCATGAATGGCGTAAAGCATTACGATCTATTTGCGTGTCAAAATCTGTTACCACAAAACAGATCAATTCTCAAAAATATGCAAACTTTTTAGGAAAATGCAATTATGGGAATATGTATTATGGATCTCATCAAGGTCAAATAATACTTGAGGTTAAAAATTGAAAATCGATATAAGATCCGAAAATGTCGCATATATAGAAATTGGTGATTATGTCTATTATCTCGACAATTCAACAAACGAACAAATCCTAACAAAAACTAAAAGAAAATGACTGAATTAAAATTAGTCAAGAAAGCTAAATTAATTGAAAATAATCAATTATTCGAAATTTGGCATTATAACACCATGATCTTTAGTTATAATTCTGAGTCAAGAAAAGCAATAGCAAAAATTGATTTATCTCAAACGTCAAATAGACAAATAAAATACGCTTTAGCGTTTTTTGATGTAAAAGCTGAGAACTTGACAGAAATAAAGCCAGCGGAAAAATGGATATATTCCACACCTATATTTAGTTAAAATGAGTCTTTGGGATATCTGCCAAAATAAAATCAGTTTTACGCAATTTCATAAAAAAGATTTGACACAACAAGAAAAAAATATTGTAATGTCAGCTATTGAGGAATTCTGCGGTAAAATGGAACAAATAGAACTTGATTTAAACGCAAAAGGTAAGAGCTCGGGGTTTTACGATTGATAACTTATTTTTCGTTTAACTCTGTTCCCGTTGTTTTTTCGTGGAAAAACGGAACAAAAACGATAAAGCTATTGGATAAAGTAACACAGCAAGAAATTAATGAATATAGCTTATCGTTTGGACATGAGAAACAAAAAACCACAAAATCGGATGCCAAAAAAGCAATTAAGAGTTTTATCGAATCTAATTTTGATAAGTTAGATTTGGATGATTTTGATCCTGATCCTTTAGAATCCATTCAACTAGAAAGTATTGAGGAATTAGGAAATTGGATAAAATGAGTGCAATAGAAAATCTAAAATCGTTTTTAGGCAATAATGTATTATTAATTGAATACATCCAAGATCCTAGTCATGGATGGATCAAAGTGCCTAAAAATCTATGTGATGGCTTAAAATTCTCTGAATTTAGTTATCAATTTCAAGAGATGTATTTTCTTGAAGAAGATTTAGACGCATCTTTATTTTTAGATACGTTAGACCAAAATCAAATAAAATACGAATTTAAGGAAATAATCTTTAATGATCTATCCTCAATTAGAAGATATGAAAGGATTCAAAAACTTGAATAACTGCCATAAGGTGCTTATCTGCCTAAATCCTGATTTATTTGACTATTACCAAAAACAGTCAAGATCAAAGGCAAGGCGATTAAAACCGCACATAGAATATATCTTAAAAAATCTCATGGAGGCCAATAAATGACTTTAAGCGGAATAGGTGAAATAACCGTCAAATGTCCAATATGTCATAATGATTTATCGCATGATGATGATTTATGGGATATGGGTATTCTAATAAGAGTATTCATCTGTAAAAATAATCATATATTTACGGAAAAATGGATACCAAAAGAATGGAGACAAGAAAATGACTAGATACGAAATCAGATATACAAAGACACAGAGTTATAACAAATTTTTAACTCTTATAATTGAGGCTGAATCTGATGTTGAGGCTCTTAAGATAGCATCTAGTGAAGATTTAGATGGTTTATTTTCTGAAAATAACCACGAAAATATGGCCATAATAGACACTTATGTTAGTGAGTATGATCCTGAGCCTTTAGAGTCAATTCAATTGGATAGTATTGAGGAATTAAAGGAATGAATCAAACCAAATTTAAAGAGCTTAGAAATATCAATATCCAAAAAATAAATGAGCTACAAATAAAGATTGATTTGATAAAGTCAGAAATTGAAACATTAAAAGACAATAGGCTTAAGGAAATAATGCAGAATATCACTTTATCCGAATTAATCAAATATTGGAATAGTTCGCCATTTAATGACAGATATGATATAATTGAGTTAAATCAATACATAGATCAGCGTTTAAATAAATTGGCTGATTATGGCGGTTTGACTTATAATGAAATACTTGATGATCTCTTAAGAGCTGATTGGGATGAAAGCCAATGGGTAGATCTTACGGAATACTTTAGCGAATACTGTTCTAAAAAGTGTAAATGCAACCGCAATTTAGATGATTTTGATGATTGTGAACTATGTGGTTATAATTCTGAGTTTTGTAAATGTTCAAAAAGAGAATGAGTTAAAAAATTAATAGGGATTAATTATATTCTTTTTTCAATGATATAATTAATTACCTTAGTCTTTTCTTTTTGGCTGAGTCTTTTGAATAACTCGGCCTCAATCTGTTTGATTGACTTAACCATGTATCTTCATTAATTCATTATATCATAATCTTAAAAGTTAAACAATATTGACAAATGGATAAGGAATAAGGAACAAAACAACTAAGAGCATAATCAGTTAAGTTATCTGGATAGTAATAACTTAATGAAATTCTAAATTAGTTCCACGTCTAGAGTTTAGTTAAAGTGCCAGCCTATTAGCCGCATAACACTTTAGATTTTAACTTATTATCGTAATTAATTACAAAATGTCACATCTATGACAAAACGCTAAGATTTATGACATTTGCGGACTTGGACAATTTACCGACTAG
>DOEL01000082.1:0-2757 GCA_003533095.1 Methylophilaceae bacterium
ACATCTGTTAAAACTGGCACACCAATTTGCTTTTTCACTTCAGACAAAATTCTTAATCCTTCATCAATCCCAAAACCTCTAAAAGTTTTATTTGAACTTCGATTGGCTTTGTCATAAGAAGATTTAAAAATAAATGGGATGTTAAGTGATGCAGTTATTTCTTTTAATTGGCCTGCAACATCTAAAGTCATTGCTTCAGATTCAATCACACAAGGACCTGCAATTAAAAATAACGGGTGATTTAATCCAACATCAAAGTTGCATAGTCTCATGATGCACTTCCTTTAGATTGTTTGTATTTTAGTGCGGCTTGAATATAGGCTTTAAATAATGGATGGCTTGTTCTTGGATTGGAAGTAAATTCAGGATGGAACTGACAGCCCACAAACCAAGGGTGTTGATCTTGAGGCAATTCAATGATTTCACAAAGCTGCTCAAAAGGTGTTCTAGCTGAAACTATGAGGCCTGCTTTAATTAATTGATCTACGTAATGGTTATTTACTTCGTAACGATGACGATGACGTTCATTTACTTCAGCTCCATAAATTTTATGCGCTAAAGTTCCAGATTCGATTGGACACTTCTGTGCGCCCAATCTCATTGTGCCACCTAGGTCTGAGGAGTCATCTCTTTTTTCAATTGTACCTTCAGATGATTTCCATTCGGTAATTAACCCAATCACTTGATGCTGAGCATCTTGATCGAATTCAGTACTGTTTGCATTTTTAAGCATGGCTTTATGTCTTGCAAACTCAACAACAGCTAATTGCATACCTAAACAAATACCTAAATATGGAATTTTATTTTCACGCGCGAATTGAATTGCTTTAATTTTGCCTTCCGTACCTCGCTTACCAAAACCACCAGGTACTAAAATGGCATCCATATCTGCTAATGCTTTAGTGCCACTTTTTTCAATTTCTTCTGAATCAAGATAATGAATTTTTATTTTTGATGATGTATGTATTCCTGCGTGAATCAATGCTTCTGTGAGCGACTTGTATGACTCAGTCAAATCTACATACTTACCAACGAATGCAATATCCACATGATGTTTTGTGTGCTTCAACGCATCGGTAATTTTGTCCCAACTTGAAAGATCTGCGGGTTTTGCCAAAATATTTAATTTATGGCAAACAATTTCATCAATCATTTGTTGATGGAGCAAGCTTGGTATTTTATAAATGGAGTCTGAATCAACCGCAGAAATCACTGCTTCAGGTGCAACGTTTGTAAATAAAGCTATTTTCTTTCTTTCATCATCTGGAATAGCACGATCAGCTCTACAAATTAAAATATCTGGCTGAATACCAATCTCTCTTAATTCTTTAACAGAATGCTGTGTTGGTTTTGTTTTTAATTCACCTGCTGTTGAAATAAAAGGAAGTAAGGTGAGATGAATATAGCAAGCGTTTTCACGGCCTTCTTCAAATCCAATTTGGCGAATAGCCTCTAGAAAAGGAAGTGACTCAATGTCACCTACTGTACCGCCAACTTCAACGATAGCAACATCAGCGCCAGTTGCGCCATTTTTAATATGTAATTTAATTTCATCTGTAATATGGGGAATGACTTGAACGGTTTTACCTAAATATTCACCGCGACGCTCTTTACGAATCACACAATCGTATATCTGACCTGTCGTAAAATTATTTTTCTTACCCATACGCGCTGATATAAAACGCTCGTAATGACCAAGATCAAGATCGGTTTCAGCGCCATCATCCGTCACAAAGACTTCACCATGTTGAAATGGGCTCATCGTACCTGGGTCGACATTAATGTAGGGATCAAGTTTTAGCATCGTCACTTTGATGCCACGTGACTCTAGAATTGCGCCGAGACTAGCGGCTGCGATACCCTTCCCCAAGGAAGAAACAACACCGCCAGTAACAAACACATATTTGGTCATGGAAAGGCTTTTAAATAATTGCTGACGGGAGTCTATTTTACTTTAAAGCTATGTGTCTCACAATTGAAGTTTTTAGATTACTCAGAGAGGAAAAGGGATTTCAGAGGTTTTAATGCCAATTCACCTCAAAATAAGCTTTCTTTTAATGGATAAAAATTATCCAGTGTCAACCCGTTTTGATAAAAAAACATCTCCACAAAATCTGTGGATAACTTTGTGGATAAAGCTGACATAAATTTATAACTCTTGAATTTATATACGTTTTTTTAAATCGCTTATTTTTTAAGCTAAATAAAAATTATTTAAAATCAATGAGTTAACTTATGTGCCTAATTCCATTAGGATTTTTGCTTGCACTTAATGTAAGTTCTTAGAAGATGTGCATAACTGCACTATTTTAGGGAGTGCATCGAGGGTATTTTGATGTGATATCTCAATCACTGATGTTAAATCCATCCCGCGCAATTCAGCAAAAAAAATTGCAATTTGATTTAACTCTTTAGGTGAATTCCGCCCTTCATGCCCTAACCAGGACGGCGGAATATCAGGCGCATCAGTTTCTAACACAATCGACTCGATAGGCAATGATTTTGCTAAAGCCTGAATGTGTGTTGCTCTTTTATATGTCATCGCACCCCCAAAGCCTAATTTAAATCCTAACTCGATAAAAGCATGCGCTTGTTGCATACTGCCATTAAAAGCATGTGCAATACCGCCCTTCACTGGATAACGTCTTAAATTTTTAAGCACATCATCAATCGCTTGTCTTACATGCATAATGACAGGCAAATCAAACTTACTTGCTAATTTTAACTGTGTCACAAAAATTTCTTCTTGAAGTGATT
>DOEL01000082.1:3097-7793 GCA_003533095.1 Methylophilaceae bacterium
GTTTTTAAATAAGTTTGCAGCGTATCGAGATCATCATCTTTCATATCATTGATATACATAGGATGAAAACCTAAAGCATAAAAACAATTAGGAAATTTTTTTCTAAGATTAATAACGTCATCAAAACTTTTTCGATTTACTGCAGGAACAATAATTTTTTCAACGCCATGTTCAAGTGCAAGTTTAACAATGATATCTTGCTCTTGATTAAACTCTAATGCATCCAGATGACAGTGGCTATCGATAAGCATTACGAATGATTACTTTAATTTGAAACGCATTCTAAGGTCTTGGCCAACCCAGCGATGATCCATGAGTGTCGTGGAAATTTTATTTTCTAGATTTTCATAAGGCGGCAATGTAAACATACCTTTAGCTTCTGAACCTAAGATTACAGGAGCATAATAAATTATGAGCTCATCAATTAAATTAGCATTTAAGAATGCACCATTTAATCCCTCACCTGCTTCAAGCCATACTTCATTTATTTCACGCTCAGCAAGCATTTTAAGAACAGCTGATAGATTAACTTTGCCATTATCATCTAATTGAACACACTCAATACCTAACGCTTTTAATTGTGATAATTTTTTTTGCTTGTCATTAGCATAAACTACAAGCAAAGGTTTTTCATGCAGGATGTTCGCATCTAATGGAATTTTTAATTCTGAATCTATTACGACACGTAAAGGTTGGCGTGCATTTTCATAAAGCCTTACAGAAAGTTTTGGATTATCATAGAGCACCGTGCCAATACCGGTGACAATAGCGCATGATGAAGCACGCCAGTATTGAACATCCGCTCTTGCGGCATCGCCTGTAATCCATTGACTCTTGCCATTATGAAGTGCAGTTTTTCCATCTAAGGAAGCTGCAAGTTTAGCTCTTACATAAGGTAGCTTCTTTGTCATACGGGAAACAAAGCCTATATTTAGTTGTTGCGCTTGCGCTTCCATCACCCCAACCTCAACTTCAATATGAGCTTCTTTTAATTTTTGAATGCCTTGCCCGGAAACTAAAGGATTGGGATCTTGCATAGCAATAAATACTTTTTTAACTTTAGCTTTAATTAAAGCGTCCACGCACGGAGGTGTTCTACCTGTATGAGAGCATGGCTCTAATGTGACATATACATCACTACCTTCTGATTTACTTCCTGCTTCTTTTAACGCAATCACTTCGGCGTGCGACTCACCTGCTTTAACATGATAGCCACGACCTATAATTTCATTATTTTGAACAATGACGCAGCCGACTCTCGGATTGGGTGATGTTGTGAATAAAGCTTTTTCTGCAAGCCTCAAAGCTTCACTCATGAAAAATTGAGGTGAATGAAAGTTCATTTAATCAAGGTCGCGAATAACATCATGAAAGTCTTCTACATCTGAAAAACTTCTATAAACTGAAGCGAAACGAATATAAGCTACCTTATCCATTTTTTTTAATTCGTGCATGACATTTTCGCCTAATTCACGCGCAGTAATTTCTTTCTCACCATATGCTAAAACTTTTTGTATGATTCTTTCAATCGCTTGATCAATATACTCAACAGGCACAGGACGTTTGTGAAGCGCACGACTAAATGATTGATGAAGTTTATTTCGACTAAAGTCTTCTCGTTTGCCGTTTTGCTTCACTACTTGAGGAAGAGTGAGCTCAACTGATTCGTATGTAGTAAAACGTTTATCGCATTCTGAACAACGTCGTCGTCGGCGAATTGAATTACCTTCATCGTTTACTCTTGAGTCAACGACTTGGGTATCATCAGTTCCACAGAATGGGCATTTCACTTGATATATTTAAATCTAAATTAAGATCCGTAGACAGGAAATTGGCTAGTTAAAGCCACAACTTTAGCTTTAGTTTCATTAATCACTTTTTCATCGTGAGGATGGTCAAGAATGTCCGCAATCATTTGTGCCACCATATCAGCTTCTTTTTCTTTAAAGCCGCGTGTGGTAATTGCGGGTGATCCAATACGAATTCCTGAAGTAATGAATGGACTTTCTGGGTCATTAGGAATTGAATTTTTATTCACTGTAATGTGCGCTTGGCCTAAAAGGACATCCGCCACTTTTCCAGTTAATCCTTTGGGCCTTAAATCAACTAAAAATACGTGAGATTCTGTGCGGCCAGAAATAATTCTTACACCGCGCTTACTTAATGACTCAGCCATAGTTTGCGCATTTTTAATGACTTGAGTTTGATAGACTTTAAATTCTGGTTTTAGGGCTTCGAGAAACGCAACAGCTTTTGCTGCAATCACATGCATGAGCGGTCCTCCCTGTACCCCAGGAAAAACATAACTATTAATACTTTTTTCGAATTCAGCTTTCGCCAAAATGATACCGCCGCGAGGGCCCCTAAGAGTTTTATGTGTCGTCGATGTCACAAAATCTGCAAAAGGCACTGGGTTAGGATACACACCTGCAGCAATTAATCCCGAGTAGTGCGCCATATCCACCATGAAATAAGCGCCTACTTTTTTTGCAATTTGTGACATACGCTCCCAATCAAAACGTAATGCATAAGCTGACGCACCACCAATAATAAGCTTAGGTTTTGATTCGATCGCGAGCTTTTCCATTTCATCGTAATCAATCTCTTCATTCGCATTTAAACCGTATGGAACAATCTTAAACAGCTTGCCTGAGAGATTTGCAGGAGAGCCATGGGTTAAATGACCTCCATGACCTAAATTCATGCCCATGACCGTATCGCCAGGTTTTAGAATTGAGAAATAAACAGCTTGATTGGCTTGACTTCCAGAGTGTGGCTGCACATTCACATATTCAGCCCCATATAATTTTTTTAGGCGATCAATCGCAATTTGTTCAACGTTGTCTACAAATTCACAGCCACCGTAAAAACGTTTACCGATGTAGCCTTCTGCGTATTTATTTGTAAGTTGAGAGCCCTGAGCTTCCATCACAGCTGGGCTTGTATAGTTTTCGGATGCAATAAGCTCAATATGGTCTTCTTGTCGTTTCACTTCTTGAGTGACTTGATGTGCAATTTCTGGATCCACAATACTTAATTTTTGAGCTTTACTAAACATGTTTATATTTCCGCTATCTATTTAAAATGATTAAAGATTTTTGTATCAGAAAAGTCGATATTTTATCATGGGTCTGACCTATCTTTAGTAATGAAGTTCTATCTTAGATAAACTCTAAAAGTTATAATTCTTGTGAACTATATTGATAAGGAAGGTTTGTATGCATTGGACTGATAGTCAAAGAATTGCTGAGGCTTTATACGACAAACATCCGGATATAGATCCCAAGACAATTCGATTTACTGATTTATATCAATGGATCCTAGACCTTGAAGGCTTTCAAGATGATCCTAATAAATGTGGGGAAAAAATTCTAGAAGCGATTCAGCTCGCATGGATTGAAGAGTCGGCATAAATTATGGCGTTACTTCCTAAAGAGATTTTTAAAGCCTACGATATTCGAGGAATTGTGGGTAAAACCCTAACCCCTGAATTTGTCGAGATCATAGGCCGCGCTATTGGAAGCGAAGCGATTGATCGTAAACAAAAGGATATCTGCATTGGCTTTGATGGAAGACTTTCAGGTCCGGAATTATCTCAATCACTCATCGAAGGCATCCTTAAAACAGGTATCAACGTCATTAATCTAGGTATGGTTACCACACCTATGGTTTATTTTTCTACGTTTTTTCTTAAAACCCAATCAGGTGTCATGGTCACAGGCAGCCATAATCCGCCCAACTACAATGGCTTAAAAATGGTTTTAGGGGGCGATACTTTATCAACAGAAGCGATACAAAAACTCTATACACGTATTGAAAATGAGTCTTTTCATAAAGGCCAAGGTGTAGAGAAGCGATATGACATTAGCAATGATTATATTGAAGCGATAAAAAATCATATTCACTTAAAGCGTCCTATGAAAATTGTCATTGATTGTGGCAATGGTGTTGCTGGCGCTTATGCTAAAAAAATTTATGAAAGTATTGGTTGCTCTGTAGACGAATTATTTTGTGATGTGGATGGCACCTTTCCTAATCACCATCCTGATCCTTCTGAGCCTCATAATTTAAATGATGTCATAGCGCATCTTAAAAAAAGTGAAGCTGAATTAGGTTTTGCATTTGATGGAGATGCGGATCGATTAGGTGTGGTTACAAAAGATGGTCAAATTATTTATCCGGATCGACAACTTTTATTATTCGCAGAGGATGTATTAAGTCGTAATCCAAATGCCACCATTATCTTTGATGTGAAATCCACACGACATTTATTTCAATGGATTAAAGATAAAGGTGGCAATCCTTTAATGTGGAAAACAGGACATTCCCTCATTAAAGCCAAAATGAAAGAAGAAAATGCAGCGCTAGCTGGAGAAATGAGTGGACATACATTCTTTAAAGAACGTTGGTATGGTTTTGATGATGGAATTTATGCAGGTGTTAGACTTTTAGAAATATTAAGTCGTTTTGACAATCCATCTGCAGTTTTAAATAGCTTACCAAATAGCATTAATACACCTGAACTTCAAATCAAAATGAACGAAGGTGAACCTCACGCTTTAATTAAAAAATTACAATCGGAAGCAGTTTTTGATGATGCACTCGATGTGATTAAAGTAGATGGATTACGTGTTGAATATGAAGATGGATTTGGCTTAATGCGAGCATCAAACACAACACCCGTCATTGTTTTAAG
>DOEL01000057.1 GCA_003533095.1 Methylophilaceae bacterium
ATGCACAAATTCTTTTTTTAGTCATGAATGCTTCTTCACTTACTTTACTTCCTGTCTCAATTTTTATGTATCGCGCACAACAAGGCGCAGTCGATCCTACTTTAGTATTTTTACCAATTTTATTGGCGACAAGTGCCTCAACCCTAGCTGGTTTTTTTTCAGTCGCTTTTGTTCAAAGAATAAAACTCAGTGATCCTGTAGTCTTAACTTGGATAGTGGCTATGACAACTTTATTAAGCACATTCATTTTTTTTCTATCACATCTATCAGTAGAAAGATTAGGTATCTTTTCATCGTTTTTAGGTAATGCAACGCTCTTTGGATTAATTATTACTTTCTTGCTTATTGGGGTTTTAAAGCGGGTACCAGTGTATGAATCTTTTATTGATGGTGCAAAAGAAGGTTTTGATATCTCTAAAAATTTACTACCTTACCTTGTGGGAATGTTATGCGCGATTGGTGTTCTCAGAGCTTCTGGCGCTCTAGATATAGTTTTAGATTTGATTCGATATATTGCAAATGTTTTTGCATGGGATACAAGATTTATAGATGCCTTACCTACAGCTCTTGTAAAACCTTTTTCAGGCAGTGCTGCTAGAGCGATGCTTATTGATACCATGGCAACGCATGGTGTTGATAGTTTTCCATCTCTTTTAGCAGCTACTATTCAAGGAAGTACTGAAACGACATTTTATGTTTTAGCAGTCTATTTTGGAGCAGTGGGCATTCAACGCGCAAGACACGCAGTTGCGTGCGCACTTTTTGCCGATCTCGCCGGTGTTTTGGCTGCAATCGCAGTTTGTTATTGGTTTTTTGGGTAAGGCTAACTTATAAAATTGCAACTGATTAAACATCTTGAAATAATTAAAAATTCCTATAGTGAGCTTGTTGGTGAGCCAATGCCATTAAATGAAAGTTTAAATCTTATAGAAGCTTTTGATGATTGCATTTATCCCATAGCAAGCCACGATAATTCTCCTGAGCCATTATTTAATTATGCCAATAAAGCTGCATTAAAGTTATTTAAAATGACCTTGCATGACATGATTGGCATGCCTTCTAAAGCTTCTGCACTTACAGTGAATCAGCACGAAAGATCATTATTTCTTAAACAGGTTTCTATGACAGGATTTATTAAACATTATCAAGGTCAGCGAGTTGCATCAGATCATTCTACTTTTCATATTCAGGATGCAACAGTGTGGAATTTAATCAATCAAGATAAAAAATTTTATGGACAAGCTGTGATTATTTTTAAAGTTTTATTTTAGATGATGGATCAATTTAATCCCTGTTTTGAATGCGGACAGTGCTGTCAATTTTTTAGAGTATCTTTTTATCATGGAGAGATAGAGGGTAATAACGTGGGTACCGTTCCTCTAGCTTACACATCCAAAGTTAATGATCATTTAGCATGTATGAAAGGCACAGAATCTGGCCAAGGTAAATGTATTGCTTTAGAGTATTCGAAGGAAAATGGTTATCGATGTAAAATTTATGCATTACGACCATCACCTTGTCGAGAATTTGAACTCTATATTGATGGCAAACCTAACCCAAAATGTAATGAACTAAGAATGGCTGCTGGATTAAATAGTTTACCCGAAGTGAATTTTTTAAAAGAGGTCTAAGACGAATGAATTTTTTTATGATAATGATGTACGGTGGAATTTTATTTCTTTTGATAGCGATCTTATGTGCTTTTTTTTCGTGGCAAATTTATCGTAAGAATAAAAAAAGTAAAACACTTAAAAAGTTATACTGGGCACGTGTACTTTCATCAATACTTCTTACACCTTATATTTACTTTCAATATGTATTTTCTGATTTAACTTATTTGCCAATTAGAATTACCTTTGTACTTATTTCTTTTTTTCTTCTCTATCTATTAGTGAAACGTTGGGGAAGTGAGACATCACTGAGACGATAATGATTTCTGTAAAATTAATTAAAGATTCGACTTTTAAAGTCACGGTGGAATCAAAAACGACCACGCAACATGAGGTTCATGTTGAAAATAATTTTTATCAAGCATTAACCAAAAGTAGAATTGGTTATGAAGATTTAATTAAGTTATCCTTTGAATTTTTATTGGAACGCGAGCCGAATACTTCTATTCTTTCACGGTTTGATCTAGAGGTCATTTCTCAATATTTTCCAGAATATGAGAGTGAAATAAAGAAACGTTTTAAGTCTTAATCTATGTTGTACAATAAATTCATGAATCATTTTTAATGAGAGGCGATATATGGGCAGTAAAGACAAAAGAAAAGAATCAAAAGGCAGAAAACCACAACCAAAACCCGCAAAGGTATAGTTTTATAAGTTATTGATTAATATACATTTTATTAAAAAACCAAGTTTTAGGACCATTAAACCTCATGATTTTCATGAGATGTCATTCATGATCCTAAAGGTGTCAAATGTTGGGCGGAGAGTAAGATAACCCTTAAGAAATTTGTGATTAATTTTTTATAAAGGGAAAACATCATGTGGACAACTCCAGCTGCTACTGAAATGCGTTTCGGTTTCGAAGTAACAATGTATGTAATGAATAAGTAATTATTCAGATTCAAGAAAAAGCCCGCTTTGAGCGGGCTTTTTTGTTTTTAAAGGTTTGCTAAAGCTTTATCCAGGCATTAGATTTAATAGAAGTTTGAATAGCTTCTAATACCCTCGTATTCCACAGCGCATCATCTAATGAGAGCTTTGGCGGACTATCATTGATGATACATTGATTAAAATGATTGATTTCAAGCTCAAAGTGATTCGCTTTTTTAATATGCTCATTCTTTAATCCGTCTAGATCTGTGGTTAAGCTCAATAGGGCTTCATCGTTTTCATGTTGCCATACCGTATGGCACATCAGCTTTCCTTTAGTGCCAAAGATTTCAAATTGAGATCGTCTCACACATTCAAAGCTAATATCGAATTGAGCACGACGATTAAGTCCAAAATCTATAATGCCTGAGGTTGTAAGATCAGCCCCGTGCTCATTGAAATGACTTTTTGCAATCACTGATAATGGATTCTGCTTAAAAGATTGTCGAATGGTATGAATAGCATAAGGCCCAATGTCCCATAGAGCGCCACCACCATTTTCAATCGAACGATCGATACGATAAAAACGTGCAGGTTGAATCGGAAAAGAAAACATGGAATGAACGTATTGAACTTCACCCAATAATCCTGCGTTAATAATTTCTTTTATGCGATCAAATTGTGGATGAAAAACATACATAAAACCTTCCATGACTTTAACGTGATTTTGATTGGCAGCTTTTTGAATTGCTTCAACCTCATTTGCATGGAGTGCGATAGGTTTTTCAATAAGTACATGTTTTTTATTTTCTATCGCTTTGAGAGCAGGTTCAGTATGCTCTTCATTTGCGAGAGGAATATAAATAGCATCGATGTTGGGATGATGAATCACCTCATCTAAAGAATTAAAGGCTTGCACTTTATCTTTAAGTAAAGGTTGATATTTTTCTATGCAAGCTGCTGCAGCATTTTCTCTTCGACTTCCAATCGCAACAAGCTCACCCATAGGACTAT
>DOEL01000049.1 GCA_003533095.1 Methylophilaceae bacterium
TGATCGCCAGCGCCTTGATCTAACGGGTCATCTAAAGCACCGTCCACACCTTGTGCAATATCAGGTGACTGTTTGTCATACGCAACAAGCACCGCACAACCTTTATAATCGATACCATAATCCGTATTGTCATATCCAATATAACGAATCGTATCTCGCGCAACTTTAATGTAATCCACATTCGCGGTTGTCGTAATCTCACCTGCTAATACCACAAGACCAGTATTCGTTAAGGTTTCAGCCGCAACTCGGGCAGTGGGGTCTTGTTCTAAAATAGCATCAAGAATCGCATCGGATATCTGATCGGCTACTTTATCGGGATGTCCTTCAGAAACAGATTCTGAAGTAAATAAATACTCACTCATGGTTTTTTCCAAGTTTTAAATTACGTAAAGCGTTTAGAATAACAAAATATCGCATTTAAATACAATTATGCTATCAAGACCTCTCTTATTTTTCATTGTTATATTCTTTAAATTACCACTCTTTATTTTGCATTTATTAGGTGGCTTCTTAGGTCGTATGACTTATCAATTTGATCGTCGATTCAAAGAGCGTATCGATATTAATTTAAAACGTGCTTTTCCTCTTTCAGATGCCAATGATTTAAAAAAACTCACCTCATTAGCGATTCGCGAAATTGGAAAATGTTTGATGGAAGCACCTGCCATTTGGTTTAATTCACCTCAAAAGAATTTTCGCTGGGTGAGACAATGTTATGGATGGGAGCATGTTGAAGCTGCTTTGAAAAATAAAAAAGGTATTATTTTTTTAACTCCGCATCTAGGCTGCTTTGAAATTACTGCTCAGTACTATGCCCACTTTCATCCCATCACTGTTCTTTTTAAACGCCCAAAACAAAAATGGCTAGCTGATATTGTTTTATCTGGTAGACGTCACTCAAATATTCATCTTGCTGAAGCTAACATTCAAGGCGTTAAGCAACTCATGCAAGCATTAAAAAAAGGTGAGGCAATTGGTATCTTACCTGATCAAGTGCCTCATGAAGGTCAAGGAGAATGGACTCAATTTTTTAATACCCCCGCTTATACGATGACACTTGTTTCTAAACTTGCAGAGTCTTCAAAAGCCACTGTCCTTATTGGTTTTGGCCATAGACTTTTAAAGGGTCGAGGCTATGAAGTTTTTATTGAACCCCTAGGGTCTGATCATTCACCTCAAGGTATTAATGATCAACTTGAATTGCTCATTCGAAAATATCCAACTCAGTATCTTTGGAATTATCAGCGGTTTAAAAAACCCAACAAATAAGAGACAATCATTTTATGAAACTTCATTTTACAAAGATGCATGGAATTGGGAATGACTTTATAGTACTTGATCATACAAAGTCTCCTTTCCAATTATCTCAAGACATCATTCAATCATTGTCTCATCGACAACTTGGCATTGGATTTGATCAGCTTCTCGTTGTTGAGAAGACAACACTTAAAGATGTTGATTTCAAATATCGTATTTTTAATCAAGATGGTAATGAAGTCGAACAATGTGGTAATGGTGCACGTTGTTTTTATCGATTTGTAAAAGATAAACATTTAACTGACAAAAAATCTATCCGTGTCGAAACAAAATCAGGGGTCATTGAATTATCCGAAGATCATGAACATATGATTGAAGTCAATATGGGTGAACCCATTTTTAATCCTAAATTAATTCCATTTATTTCAGATGGTGAAAAAAATGAATACACTATTTCTATTGATTTGCCAGATCAAAAAGAATTGATAAATATTGCTTCATTGTCTATGGGCAATCCTCATGCGGTGATCACAGTCAAAGATGTCAATAAAGCCCAGGTTAAAACTATCGGTGCGTATTTAGAATCGCATGCGCTTTTCCCAAAACGCGTCAATGTGGGATTCATGGAAATTGTCACACCCCATCATATTCGTTTACGCGTGTTTGAAAGAGGCGTGGGTGAAACACTTGCCTGTGGAACTGGCGCCTGCGCTGCAGCAGTGTCTGGAATAAAGCGTCATTTACTAACGACACCTGTAAAAGTTGATATGACAGGCGGATCATTATCTATTGATTGGAAGGGTGATAAAAATCCCGTGATGATGAAAGGTCCAGCGGTCACTCTCTTTGAAGGAGATATTGAGATCGCTTAATTCTTATGGAACATAATCACTTCCAAAAAAGTTATATCGATTATCTCACCTTTGAAAAAGGTCTTAGCCATAATTCTATTAAAAGTTATACGCATGATTTAACTCAACTTGTCATACTGATCGAGCATGACCGTTTTGAGTCAATCACAATTCAAGACATCAGGCGCGCTTCCGCTAAACTTAATAGCCAAGGACTTAACGCCAAATCAATCGCACGAATGTTATCTGCGTGGCGAGGTTTTTTTGACTATCTTATTGAACGCCACCAATTCAAAGAAAATCCCGTGAAAGATGTTCACGCTCCAAAAAGTGTTAAAAATCTGCCACAAACTTTGTCTATTGAACAAATGGTCAAGCTCATTTCAATTGATGACACAACATTATTAGGTTTAAGAGATAAAGCTTTTTTGGAATTATTTTATTCATCAGGATTACGTTTAAGTGAAGTAGTGAACGTTAATATGAATGATCTTGATCTTAAAGAAGGTGTAATTACCGTCACAGGTAAAGGTAATAAAACCCGTATAGTTCCCATAGGGCAAAAAGCGATTCATGCCATTCAGTCATGGATTGAAAAACGCACATCAATTAAAACAGATGAGAAATCAGTCGATGCGCTATTTATTACTGAACGTGGTAAACGTATGACCGCACGCGCTATTCAATACCGCATTCAAATGTGGGCGATTAAGCAGGGTATCGATAGTACCGTTCACCCTCATTTATTAAGGCATAGTTTTGCCTCACACGTTTTACAGTCCAGCCAAGATTTGAGAGCTGTGCAAGAAATGTTAGGTCATGCAAATATCAGCACCACGCAAGTTTATACACACCTAGACTTTCAACATCTTGCAAATATTTACGATAAAGCACACCCGAGAGCTAAAAAGAAATCGTGATCTATTTAATTTCTTTTGGCGCTATTGACGCACTTCAATTCTTTAAACTATAGTGAAGGTATGGAAGCTCAACTCATCGCTTTAGAGAAAAAAATTAAGCAACTCATTAGCTTAATTGAATCTGCACAAGAAAAAAATAAGGGGCTCGAAACAAGACTCGCGTCCTCTGAAGCTCATCTCTCAAAACTTCAATCTAATATGAAAGAAGCAAGTCTTCGTCTTGAGAAAATGATGAGGCAACTACCTGAGGATAATCGATGAGCTCAAAGAACATCACAGTCACTATTATGGCGCGTGAATTCATCATCGCTTGTCCAGAAGGCCAAGAAAAAAGTTTATTAGATTCTGTACAGTATCTAAATCAAAAAATTGATCTTATTCAATCTCAAGGTTCTATTGTAGGCATTGATCGCATCATCATTATGGCAGCACTCAACATCACCAATGAACTTCTTAATCAAAACTCTTCTGACGGATTAGACATAGCGCAATTCCGTCACAAAATTTCATCTATCGAACACCAAATCGACGAAGTACTTGCACAAAACTAAAGATCTGCCTATTCTTTATTAAACATTGCAATGAGCACGTTTGTTTTTTTAAGTGTTGCTTAGGCTAATAATTCCTTGAACTAGTCTATAGCATCGGTTTAAGCTCATCAGGTTGCGGTGTGAGCGATCTAAATTGGGCGATCTTTTAAGACGCCCTTGGCGATTGCACCTAATGCACCTTAGGCTTTTACCCCTTGAACCTTTGGTTCAGGATGCTGGTCTAGGCAACACTTAAGAAAATCAACATCGCTCTTTTTATCTACTTAACTTTTTTTATCTTTTACACTATGCGTTATTGGCTCATGAAATCTGAACCGTCTGATGTGTCGATAGACGATTTAGCAAAACGCCCTAAACAAACCATCGATTGGTATGGCGTTAGAAATTACCAAGCAAGAAACTTCATGCGAGATTTAATGAAGGTAGGCGACCTTGCGTTTTTTTATCATTCAAATTGCGATGTGCCTGGTATTGCTGGCATTGTTAAAGTCAGTAAACTTGCATACCCCGATCGCTTTCAGTTTCAAAAGGGTCACAAATATTTTGATCCAAAATCAACCCCTGAAAATCCACGCTGGCTTAATGTCGATGTGACGCTTGTTAAAAAAACAAATTTA
>DOEL01000010.1 GCA_003533095.1 Methylophilaceae bacterium
CTGCAACACGAAGACAGGCACCTAAATTGTGGGGATCTTCAACACCATCTAAAATAAGAAAAAAAACTGGCTCAGTTAAATCGCTCTCTAAAATATCTTCAATCGTTAAGAAAGGAATTTTAATATGTTTAATTGTCGCAACAACACCTTGATGATTCTTATTTGAAGCTAAACCATCTAATCTTGATCGGTCAACAGTCAAGACACGTATGTTATATTCTTTAGCAAGGTTAATAATTTCTTTGCTTCTCGGATCATTACGATCTTTATCAATTATGATTTCATCGATACTGTGTGAAGACTGCCTTAAGCGACTGATAATTGGATGAAATCCAAATATGATCTGACTTTGTGACATATTATTTTGCTCTTATTTTCTTTTTAATTTTAATTGATCTCGACGATTTAGATGAATTTTTACTTTTTGTAACAAGTGATTTCTTTTTATTTGTCGATTTATGTTTGAAGAATTTTTTTGGTTTCCTCTCATTCACTTGAGATTTTTGAACTTCCTGATGACTCTCAAGACTAAAATCAATTTTACTAAGCTCTAAATCCACACGCACTAATTTTACTTTTAATCGATCACCTAGACGATAGATGACATGTGATCTTTCACCAACCATAGCATGTCTTGCTTTGTCATAAGTAAAGTAATCATTACCTAGTTCAGTCACATGTAATAAACCTTCAATATAAATGCCATCGATGGCCACAAACAAACCAAAGCTTGTCACACCTGCAACAGTCCCTTCATATATCTCACCAATTTTATCTTGCATGAAATAACATTTAAGCCACGAGGACACATCGCGCGTTGCATCATCTGCCCTTCTTTCAGTCATAGAACAATGCTGGCCTAGAAGATGCCAGTTTAATACAGGCATTTTCTTTTTTTCTAATGTAGCTTTAATGGCACGATGAATTAGAAGATCAGGGTACCGACGTATTGGAGAGGTAAAATGTGCATAAGCCTCGTAAGCTAATCCAAAATGGCCAATATTGTCAGGGCTATAAACAGCCTGTTGCATGGACCTTAGAAGAACTGTTTGTAATAAATGCTCATCTGGCCTTCCTTTGATTTTTTCAATTAAGGTTGCATAATCTTTAATACTTGGCTTATTTCCTCCACCTAACATTAAGCCAAACTCCGCTAGAAATGTTTGTAAATTTTCCAAGCGTTCCTCAGTAGGCCCCTCATGAATTCTATAAAGCGCTGGATGTTCATGTTCAATTAAAAAATTAGCTGCACATACATTGGCTGCCAACATACATTCTTCGATAAGTCGATGTGCTTCGTTTCTAATGACAGGCTCAATACGATCAATTTTTCCTTGATCATTAAAAATCATAATGGTTTCTGATGAGTCAAATTCGATTGCGCCACGCAGATGTCTTTGTTTGGAAAGTATTCTATATACCGACTCAAGATTTTTTATATGGGGAATAATTGATTTATATTTTTCTGTTAATTCGGGTGATGTCTCTTTTAATAAAGCGCTCACATCTGTATAGGTCATTCGCGCTTTTGATTCCATCACAGATGGATAAAATTTATAAGATATCACTTTTCCATGCTGATCAATCAGCATGTCACAAATCATACATAATCGATCTACATGCGGATTAAGAGAACAAAGGCCGTTTGAAAGAGCTTCTGGTAGCATCGGAATAACTCTTCTAGGAAAATAAACAGAATTACCTCTGTCAAAAGCTTCTTTATCTAAAATGTTATCAGGCTGAACGTAATAACTTACATCAGCAATCGCAACTACTAGGCGCCAATTTTTACCTGCACTTTCAGCATAAACTGCATCATCAAAATCTCTTGCTGTTTCACCGTCTATAGTGATGAGGGGTAAATTGCGTGAATCAATTCTTCCTTTAAAATCTTTGTCTGAAACTTTTTTGGAAAAAGATTCGGCAATACGAATGGTTTCTTCTGAAAAATTATAAGGTAATTGGTGTTTTCTTAAAGCAATCTCTATTTCCATGCCGCTATCTGCATAATTCCCAAGAATCTGAATAACTTTTCCCATCGGTCGCGATTTAAAGGAGGGTTGAGCGGTAATTTCAATCACAACGATTTGACCAGGCTTAGCGCCCATATCCAGATGATAGGGAATAAGGAAATCTTGATTAATTCTTTTATCTTCGGCAGCCACGATTGTCACGCCTTGGCCTTGAACTACTCTGCCCACTAGGGTCTCATTTTTTCTTTCCAGAATTTCAATCACTTTGCCTTCTGGACGCCCTTTTCTATCTTGGCCGATAGTTTGAACCATCACACGATCATTATGAAGGACTTGCATCATCTCTCTTGAAGATAAGAAAATGTCGTCACCGCCTTGATCCGGAATAAGAAATCCAAATCCATCTGGATGTCCTTGAACGCGACCTGGGATAAGATTTAATTTTTCAGAAATACAAAAATCGTCTTTGCGATTTCGCATAATCTGACCTTGTCTTTCCATAGCTCGGATTCGCTTAGAAAATGCCTCAGATTCATCACCCGTAATTTCAAGCAATTGATTGAGTTTTGAAATTGAAAGAGGCACACCTTGGTCAGCCATCACTTTTAAAATCAATTCACGACTTGGCAATGGTTTGTCATAAAACATAGCCTCCCTTTCTTTTTGAGGGTCTTCTTGTCGAATCGATTTATTTTTTTTGCTCATAGGTGTGTCATTGTGACATTAAATTAAGGAAACATAAGATGCTTTTAGTTTAAAGCATACAAATGCGGAAGATTTCGACCTAAGCCTTTGCAATCCAATCCATAGCCAAATACAAACCGATTAGGTACTTTGAGACCAGTAAAATCTGATAAATGAGATTTGTTTTTTTCGAGCTCTTTATCAAAAAGAACAGCCGTATAAATCTCTTTTGCATTCATTGTGCGACACATCGATACGATCTCTTTAAGTGTAACGCCCTCATCTAAGATATCGTCAAGAATCAAAACGGTTTTACCCTCAATATCTTTGGGTGGCTTTACAAGCCAACGAATCGAGTCACCCGTGAGAGATTTTTCATATCGTGTTGCATGAATATAATGATATTGAATATTCATTTTCAATTGAGGTAAAAGCTGTCCTGCGAAAATGAGGGCGCCATTCATGACGCATAACACGTAAAGCTCTTTCGCATTAATAGTCTGATTAGCTTGACTTGCAATATCGTGAATTGCATTTTTTATTTCGACTTCTGAATACAACACAGAAGATTTACTAATTAATGTTTGGATAGTATCCATTAATTAATAAATTGAATCATGATATTGATTTTAGAAATTCAGTGAATTCTTTTCCTATCTCTGGATGTCTTTTTGAAAATTCAATGTTGGCTTTCATAAAGCCTAATTTGTCTCCGCAATCATATCGCTTACCCTCAAATTCATAGGCGAAAATCGATTGCTGGCCAAGCAACATTTGAATTGCATCGGTGAGCTGAATTTCTCCGCCTTTTCCTGGCTTAATTTTTTCTAAACAATCAAAAATTTCTGGATTAAATACGTAACGACCAATTACACCTAGAGTTGATGGCGCATCTTTTGGCTGAGGCTTTTCAACAATCGAGTTAATTTTATATAGGTGATCTTTGGAGTCACTCACATCAACGATACCGTATTGCACAGTTTTATCTTTTGGAATGTCTTCAATTGCAATTACCGAGGCTTGTTCTTTTTGATGCTGACTGATTAGTTGTTTTAAAACGGGCGTCTTGGCATCAGTTAAATCATCAGCTAATAAAACAGCAAAAGGTTCATCATTAATAATTGTTTTTGCTTGAAGAACGGCGTGGCCTAATCCTAAAGGTTCTGATTGTCTTGTATAAATACATTTCACATGGGATGGAATAATAGATCGAATAGACTCCAGTAAAAGGCTTTTGTTGGAAGCTATAAGGCTGGCTTCAAGTTCAACATTCTTATCAAAATGATCTTCAATCGATCTTTTATTGCGGCCGGTCACAAAAATAAGTTCAGTAATGCCAGATTGCATAGCCTCTTCAACTGCATATTGAATTAAGGGTTTATCCACCACAGGGAGCATCTCTTTTGGATTCGCTTTTGTCGCAGGCAAAAAACGCGTCCCAAGACCGGCTACTGGAAATACTGCTTTTTTTATCACTTTCATATTTTAAAAATCGCTTTCGATGTCTTTTATTTTACTATATTTAACTTTAATTTATATTTATAAGTGTATGTATTAATTATATAATTTCATTCCATTTATTTTTTTCTTCATCATCCATTTTTTTAGCATCCACCCAATAAGATTGCTGGCTTGTAATTTCTTTTTTCCAAAATGGAGCATCAGTTTTTAGAAAATCGATAATAAAATGGCAGGCGTCAAAAGCCTCTTTACGATGTTTTGCAAACACAATAATACCCACAATGGGCTCACCTACTCTTAATTTACCATATCGATGCACAATATAAATGTCATCTAGATGCCATCGATTCATCGCCAATGCTTCAATCTTTAATAACGCCTTCTCGGTCATGCCAGGATAGTGTTCCAGCTCAAGAAGATCTAGCTT
>DOEL01000076.1:0-2222 GCA_003533095.1 Methylophilaceae bacterium
GCCAGCCGTAATCTACGGTATAGGTTAAACCTGGTGCTGCTTTTTCTAATTGTTCTTTAATTTGTGGGCCTGAATAAAGTTTAGTAGCAAACTCTTTTTTCTCGCCAGATTGAATTGCAGGAAGTTGAGTTAATACCCCTGAGGAATAAATATTATCTGCGACTTGTTTTGTATAAAACTCACGCTTTTGATTACCAGACAATATCCATGCGCTTGCAAAATAATGTTGCACAACGCCTACCCAACCATCAACTGCTATAAGTGACAAGTCATGTTTTTTCATGTCGCTGAATTTAACTTTTTTATATTTATCAGCATCTGTGTAATAAGCAGCGCCTGTAAATGTAGGTGCTACTTTGCTAGTTTCTGCTGAACCATCATCATGCACAAGTTGGAAATAAGCAGAGGGTGTAATCGCTGACTTACCATGATTTGTAATTTCATAGCGCACGCCTATTTGATAACTGCCACGATCAAAAGAAATAATTTTTGCAACTTCTACATCTTGATTTTTGAAATTTAATTTAACATCTAAATGATTTTGTCCATTCTCTAAAACATAATTTGTTTTATCCGATGTGAATGTTGATTTATGTGTTGGCAAATCATTACCAATGAGTCCAGTTTGAGCAACATAAAGTAACGGTTTTTGTGCATCATCTAACAACACAAATTTATCTTGTGCGTTATCAGCCAAATGATTATTTAAAAGTAAACGACGAATATCACCACCGACTGTATCAATTTCTACTTGATATAAATCGGTCGCTACTTTAATACGACTTCCTGTTTCTAATTTGAAATTAGCATCTGGAGATATTGTTTTCGTATCAGCTGTATTTAATTTTTGCGAAGATGGGACGCTTGCATCTTGTTGCGTGGTCACTTCAGACACTGGCACATGCTTACGTTGCCATGAGTCCCACAATAAAAGAATTGAAAAAGAAAATACAACAAACAGTATTAAACGCTTCGTATCCATAAATTATAAAATCCAAAATTAAATAACAGGATCATGACCACCCTTACACCAAGGATGGCATTTACCTATTCGTTTCATTGATAAAAAAATGCCTTGTATTACACCTTTTTTTTGTATCGCATCGATCGTGTATTGCGAACACGTTGGAGTGAATCGACATTGCTGACCAAAAAAGGGGCTTAAAAAAAATTGATAGCATCTTACAAATAAAATTGCGATTGTTTTCATTTTTTCAATCTTGCAATCATTTGATCCACTTCTGTTTCAATCTCAACAAAATCGCTTCGATAAAACGATTTTTGAATGCGTATCACTATATCAAAATTTAGAAGCTGTTCTTGTTTTTTTCTCATTAATTCTCGCAAAACCCGCCTCATATAGTTTCGCTTCACAGCCAATTTCTGCGTTTTTTTACCCACAACCATGCCCAAACGAAATAAGGACAAAGTATTGGGCTGGTAGTGAAAACTGAGATGTTGGGAGGAAAGTCGCTTACGGAAATTAAAAACGGATGAAAATTCATCCGTTTTAGTAAGTGTAGTTAATTTAGTTTGCAAATTATGGAGAATTTGCTAGAAAGGTCTTTATAGACCGATACGAGCACGGCCTTTAGCACGGCGAGCTGATAATACAGCGCGTCCTGCACGAGTCTTCATGCGTACTAAAAAACCATGCGTGCGAGCACGTTTAACTTTTGATGGTTGATAGGTACGTTTCATTGTGTTTCTCCAGCTATAATTCGATAAGGATCGCGCAATTTACCCTACATACCGCTAAGTGTCAACGATTATTTGTTTAAGAAGTCCAAAAACGCCTGTGGATAACTTTGATGGGTTCAGTTAAGATGATTTCTGTAAAGCAATCATTCCCAAAAGGTATTTTTACACCGCCCCGGTTCTCTAAAATACCAAATCAAGAAGAAATTGTAATTTTAATCGTATATATATTGGATTTTGCCGTTAATGGAAAATTTTTGGACTCACTGTCTCGAACGCTTTAAGAAGGAGCTCTCTCCCCAGCAATATAACACCTGGATCAAACCGCTTAAGTTCGAACACGATCAACATAAAATTAAAATATTAGCGCCGAATAAATTCGTTCAGCAGTGGGTAAAAGATCGCTTTGCCCAAAAAATTGAAGTATTGGCTAAAGAAAAACTCCCTGAGGTCACCAACATAGAATTTGCCATACGCGCGATTAAAGAATCTATATTGCCTAAAAAAGAGGCGGTTTTATCCAA
>DOEL01000076.1:2548-4218 GCA_003533095.1 Methylophilaceae bacterium
CAAACAAAAAAAGTGCAGGTGGCACATTAAAAGAAGCAAAGGCTTCAGGCCTCAACCCTCATTTTACTTTTGAAAGCTTTGTCACAGGCAAAGCTAACCAATTGGCTTGTGCTGCAGCTATGCAAGTCGCAGAAAATCCAGGAAAAGCATATAACCCATTATTTATATATGGTGGTGTCGGTTTAGGTAAGACACATTTAATTCAAGCGATTGGCAATCATTTAAAACATATTCAACCTGATGCAAAAATTAAATATCTTCATGCCGAGCGCTATGTGTCAGATGTTGTTAAAGCATATGAAAATAAATCATTTGATGCTTTCAAAAAAAATTATCATTCATTAGATTTACTATTGATTGATGATATTCAATTCTTTGCGAAAAAAAATCGTACACAAGAAGAATTCTTTTACGCATTTAATACGCTGATTGAAAATAAAAAACAAATTATTATTACGTGTGATAGTTATCCAAAAGAAATTGAAGGTGTGGATGAGCGCTTACGAACACGATTTAGCTGGGGCCTTACTGTAGCCATTGAACCGCCCGAGCTTGAAATGCGCGTTGCTATTCTGCTTAAAAAAGCTGAAGAAAATAAAATGAAAATCTCTGAAGAGGTTGCATTTTTTATTGCAAAACAAATTCGCTCAAACGTTCGTGAATTAGAGGGTGCATTAAATAGAATTTTAGCGATGTCTAATTTTACAAAATCAGCCATTGATATTCATTTAGCAAAAGATGCACTTAAAGATTTAATTGCTGTAAGAGGACGCCAAGTCAGCGTTGAAAATATTCAGAAGACAGTAGCGGAATATTTTAAAATTAAAATTTCAGATATGTTGAGTAAAAAACGTTCGCGCAATTATTCTAAACCTAGACAACTTGCAATGGCTTTAACAAGAGAACTTACTAATTTAAGCTTTCCTGAAATTGGTGAAGCTTATGGTGGAAGACACCACACCACAGTCATGCATGCATGTGAAGAAATTGAACAATTACGATTGAGCAACCAATCTATTGCGCAAGATTTAGGCATACTAAAACAAGTTCTCAAGGGTTAATTAAACTCTGTGGAATAATTGTGGATGAATTGTGGATAAGTAAGAGTTTATAAAAAGATGTATTTTTTATGCACAAATTATCCACAGGAAATTACAATAAAAATGCATAGTTATTCACAAGATAACTGATTGTTTATATTATGGTTTATAAGGTTATCCATAAAAAACCTCACCTTTATTACTATTATTAGATTTATATATTAAAAAACATTAAATAAAGAAGAATGAAATGAATATAAAAATTAATCGAGATGCCTTACTTAAACCACTTGCAAATGTGGCTAGTATTGTCGAGCGTAAACACGCACTACCTATTCTTTCAAATATTTTAATTCAAGGTAAAGATGGGCAAGTCCAACTCACTGCTACCGATTTAGAGATGCAAGTCTCGTTGAGTTTTAAAGCGGATTTAAAAGAGGAAATTGCAACCACTATATCTGCAAGAAAATTTTTTGATATCACAAGATCCTTACCTGATGATTGTGTGATTGATATCGCAATTAAAGATAGCCGTGTTTCAGTGAAAGCAAATAAAAGTCGCTTTGCAATTCAAACGCTCCCCGCAAAAGATTACCCAGTGATGACAAAAGCCTCAAGTGAAGCTGTGGT
>DOEL01000076.1:4541-4759 GCA_003533095.1 Methylophilaceae bacterium
ATTTCGCAAATTCAATTGAAACGCTTATTAAAGCAAGTGGAGTTTGCAATGGCGCAACAAGATATTCGTTACTATTTAAATGGATTGTTATTTGAGGTAAATGGCAACCAACTAAATATTGTTGGTACAGATGGACATCGCTTAAGCTTTACTTCAATTCATTTAGATCAAAATTACAATAAAACAGAAGTGATTCTTCCAAGAAAAACAGTCATTGA
>DOEL01000076.1:5078-6203 GCA_003533095.1 Methylophilaceae bacterium
CTTATTAAACTTCTTAATGAAACAGAAGAATTAGTGTCTGTTGAGCTTTATAAAGGCCAAGTCAGTTTTAATTTTAATGATATTCAACTTATTTCAAAAGTGATTGACGGAAAATTCCCTGATTACACAAGAGTTATACCTGAAGGACATAACAATCAATTTACAATTGATCGTGTGCAATTTTTAACATCACTTCAACGCGCATCTATTTTATCTAACGAAAAGTATCGTGGCATTCGTATGATGATTGCAGATAACAATTTAAAACTTATTAGTACAAACACAGAACAAGAAGAGGCGGAAGAAGAATTAGAAATTCACTATCAACAAGATCCTATTGATATTGGTTTTAATGTGACATACTTGATCGATGTGCTTACAAACATTCAAGACGAAAAAGTTAATTTGGCTTTCTTAGATACGAATAGTAGTTGTTTATTCACCATACCTAATAATAATGACTATAAATATGTCGTGATGCCAATGCGCATTTAATTGAATTTAAAATAAAGAGAACCCTATGGCTCAAAAGATAGAAAATCAAGAATATAACTCAGACAGCATCAAAATCTTAAAAGGTTTAGATGCAGTACGAAAAAGACCAGGCATGTACATTGGTGACACATCAGATGGCAGCGGTCTTCACCATATGGTGTTCGAAGTTCTTGATAATGCGATTGATGAATCCTTAGCAGGGCATTGTGATGATATTAAAATTATTATTCATCCAGATAACTCTGTCAGTATTTCAGATAATGGCCGCGGTATTCCAACAGATATTAAAGAGGATGATGAGTTTAAACGTTCTGCCGCAGAAATTGTAATGACAGAACTTCATGCAGGTGGAAAATTTGACCAAAATTCTTATAAAGTATCCGGCGGCTTACATGGTGTGGGCGTGTCTGTTGTGAATGCATTATCGGAGTGGCTTCGCTTAAAAGTATGTCGCAATGGCAAGGTGTATCAGATGGAATTTAAACGCGGTGAGCGCGTCGCACCGTTAGCAGAAATGGGCACAACGGATCGTCGTGGCACAGAAGTTCATTTCTTTCCATCCGCTGAAACATTTACCAATATTGATTTTCATTATGAAATTTTAGCGAAACGTATACGCGAATTATCATT
>DOEL01000076.1:6578-11484 GCA_003533095.1 Methylophilaceae bacterium
GTGAAAGGTTTTGTGGAATACATGAATCGATCGAAATCAGTTCTACATAAAAAACCATTTCATGCTTTCGGTGAAAAAGAGGGCATCAGCGTGGAAGTGTCCATGCAATGGAATGATTCCTACGGTGAAAACGTTCAGTGCTTTACAAATAACATTCCTCAAAGAGATGGCGGTACTCACTTAACCGGCCTTCGCACAGCGATGACAAGAACGCTAAATAATTTTATTGAGCAAAATGAACTCGCAAAAAAAGCAAAAGTAGAAACAACAGGCGATGACATGAGAGAAGGACTCACTTGTATTCTTTCAGTGAAAGTGCCTGAACCGAAATTTTCTTCTCAAACAAAAGATAAATTAGTTTCAAGTGAAGTGCAGCCAGTCGTTTCTGATGTGGTAGCTTCAAAGCTTGCAGATTTTTTAGCTGAGAGCCCAGCAGACGCGAAAATTATTTGTAATAAAATTATCGACGCGGCACGCGCGCGGGAAGCTGCGAGAAAAGCACGCGATATGACAAGGCGCAAGGGCGCTATGGATTCGATGGGCCTTCCAGGAAAGTTGGCGGATTGCCAAGAAAAAGATCCATCATTATGCGAAATTTACTTGGTTGAGGGCGATTCCGCGGGAGGCTCTGCAAAGCAAGGCCGTGATCGCAAGAACCAAGCCATCCTTCCTTTAAAAGGAAAAATATTAAACGTAGAAAAAGCACGTTTTGATAAATTATTATCATCACAAGAAATTGCAACACTTATTACTGCATTAGGCACAGGCATAGGAAAAGATGATTTTAATGTTGAGAAACTTCGGTACCACCGCATTATCATCATGACGGATGCAGACGTTGATGGCGCGCATATTCGAACGTTACTTTTAACATTCTTCTATCGACAAATGCCTGAGCTCGTTGAAAGAGGCCATATTTATATTGCACAACCCCCTTTATTTAAAGTGAAACAAGGTAAGCATGAACAATATATCAAAGACGAACAAGAGCTTGATCAATACTTGCTTGAATCCGCAATTAAAGAGGCCACGTTGCTTACAAAAAAAGGCGGCAGCAATTTAACAGGGGATGCACTAGGTGAAATTGCAAGACAAATGGTATTAACAGAAGCAGTAATTCGTCGCATTGCCCCACACTATGACGAAGCAGTGTTGCGAGCCATCCTTCACGTCGGAGCAATTGATTTAACAAGTGAAGCGAAAGCCGAAAAAGTTGCACAAGCTATTAGAGAGCGCCTCATTCATAAGAGCACTGAAAAATCAGAAGTGATTGTATCGCTTGATGAAGAAACTAAATCTTATAAGTTAGTTGTGAATAAATTTGTGCACGGCAATTTAGAAAGTTGTGTCATTGATGACTTATTCTTATCAAGTGGCGATTACCAACAACTACTCAAAACATCACAAATGTTAGATGGTTTAGTAGGAGAAGGTGCCGTGATTCAGCGCGGGGAAAAATCAGAATCTATTTCTAATTTTAAAGAAGCGCTTGATTGGTTATTAAATGAAGCTAAACATAATTTAAATATACAACGTTATAAAGGTTTGGGTGAAATGAATCCTGAACAACTTTGGGAAACCACGATGGATCCTAATGTACGTCGATTACTTAAAGTGCAAATTGAAGATGCTATTTCAGCCGATGAAATATTTTCAACACTTATGGGCGACCAAGTGGAGCCGAGACGCGCATTTATTGAAAATAATGCGCTAGGAGCAAGTAATCTCGATATTTAGTGTTACTTAATTTATGACACTGAGTGAATTAAGATTTGTGGTGGCTGTGGCTAAAGAAAAAAATTTTAGACGCGCAGCAAGCAAATGTTTTGTCAGTCAACCCGCATTAAGTTTAGCCATTAAAAAATTAGAGGATGAACTTAATGTTTCACTGTTTGAGAGAAATCGTACCGAAGTCACGATCACTGAAATTGGCGAAAAAATTGTAGCGCAAGCCAATCTCATTTTAGAAGAGGTTGAAAAAATAAAATCATTCGCCAAATCTGGCGGAGATCCCTTAGATGGATTAATCAAAGTGGGCATGATCCACTCTGTCGGACCCTATTTGTTGCCGCAAATTATTCCCATTTTAAGAAAACTTGCACCTAAAATGCCTTTAGAGGTTGAAGAAAATATTACGGCAAATCTTGAGTCGCAATTAAAAAATGGACAAATTGATGCGGCGATTGTGGCTTTGCCATTTAACATTCCAGGTATCCAAGTCTTGCCAATTTACAAAGAAGAATTTGTCGTGGCTGTACCCAATAATCATCCTTGGGCAGCACGTAAAAATATTGATCCCAAAGAATTAAGCGCTGAAAAAGTATTGCTTTTAAATAGCGGACATTGTTTTAGTTTACAAGTCGTTGAAACTTGTCCAGATTTATCTAAAAAAGGGGAAGTGCTGCAAGGGAATTCACTTGAAACTATTCGAAATATGGTGGCATCTAATTTAGGCATTACGGTGCTACCCAAAAGTGCAACATCAGATCGTTACCAAAATCATTTAATAAAAGTGATTCCTTTTATTAAACCGATTCCTTCAAGAACCATTGCTGTAGCTTACCGTAAAAGCTTTGTGCGAATCAATGCCATAGAGGTCATTGCAGAAGCGATACGATTGATTAAAACAGAAACGATTGAGATGATATAAAAAAGAAGCGTTATATTCATAACGCTTCTTAATATGGATAGCGATTAACGAGCTGCGCGTCTTCTTTTTGGAGCCGCTTTACGTCTAGCAGCTGGTTTTTTAGCAGCAGCTTTACGAGCTGGTTTACGTTTAGCTGGTTTTCTTGCTGCAGTTGATCTTGCAGGCGCCTTCTTAGAACCAAGACCTAAAACAGATTTGACTGGGCATGAAGCTAAAACACCAGTGCCTAATAAAGCAACACCAATGATTTCATCAACATAACCCATTTCAAACACAGAGTAACCACCAATTGCTTGGCCTAATAAAGCAGCACCAGCAGCAATACGAACTACTCTTTCTAAACCTTTAACGTTCTTCTTCATTTACTAATCCTTTTTATTAAGAGGAGTTTGCATCATAAACGAATTAAAAAATTTAGGAAATACTTTTTTTCGTGCCTGACATGAGAATCCAGCCTTCGCGTTCAATCGGCGTATTTAAATTAAACCATGCGCTATATATTTGTGTCAGCATTTCCACTTGTTCTTTTAATATGCCCGAGAGTGCAATTTTTCCTTGAGGCTTACAAGCCTTAGCTATAATAGGTGCTAGGACGGAGAGTGCGCTCGATAAAATATTTGCAACGACAATATCAGCTTCAAAATTTATTGATGAGTCTGAATTGTAAAAGCGAATATCGACATGATTTTCTTTTGCATTATGCGCGCTTGAAATAATTGCTTGTGGATCAATATCCACACCAACAACTTCTTTTGCACCACATTTCTTTGCTGCAATCGATAAAATGCCTGATCCACATCCGTAATCTAAAACGCGATCATTCGTGTTCACTTCTTTAATAAGCCACTCTAAACATAAATGTGTTGTGGGATGGCTCCCCGTGCCAAATGCTAATCCCGGGTCTAAAACAATATTGATTGCAGTTGGATCTGGACTTGTATGCCAGCTTGGCACGATCCAAAGTTTATCTAAAATACTAATGGGTTCAAATTGTGATTGTGTTAATGCAACCCAATTTTGTTCTTCGATAGTTTCAAGTGTGTAATCAATATGAGATAAACCCGTGAGAGTTTTAAGTTCATCTATGATGGTATCAATACATACAGAGTCATCAAAAAGAGATTCAATGATGTTATGTTGCCATATGGTATTGCTTGGTATATTAGGCTCACCAAAAAGGGCTTCCTCGTTTTCGCTATTGAGATATAAATCTTCAATAGAAGATGAAAGCGCACCGAGTTCGATTAAAGTATCGCTAATGATATGTGCATATTCTGCACTGGCTCGGATTTTAAGATTAATCCAAGCGGCCATTTATTTTTTTTGTATGCCGAGTTTTTTTTCTAAATAATGGATGCTGACACCGCCATTGCTAAATGCAAGGTCAGACATGAGATCTTTGTGAAGAGGTATATTTGTTTTAATGCCCTCCACTACCATTTCGGATAAGGCCACTCTCATTCTTGCGATAGCTTGATCGCGTGTATCACCATAAGTAATTAACTTACCAATCATAGAGTCGTAATTGGAGGGGACAGTGTAACCTGCGTAGGTGTGTGTATCGACACGTACACCCGGACCTCCGGGCATATGGAATGTGGTGACTTTGCCAGGTGATGGCACAAAACTATAAGGGTCTTCAGCATTAATTCGACATTCAATCGCATGGCCTTTAAAGATAACGTCTTTTTGTTTTAATGGTAATTTTTCACCTGCAGCAATTTTGATTTGCTGTTGAACAATATCTATCCCAGTGATAAATTCAGTGACAGGGTGTTCAACTTGCAAACGCGTATTCATTTCAATGAAATAAAATTCATTATTTTCATATAAGAATTCAAATGTTCCTGCACCGCGATAATTAATTGTGCGACATGCCTCCGCACATCGTTCGCCAATTTTTTCACGTAGTTTTGCTGCCAAACCAGGTGCTGGAGCCTCTTCAATAATTTTTTGATGTCGACGTTGAAGAGAACAATCACGCTCACCGAGGTAAACAGCATTGCCATGTTCATCTGATAACACTTGAAATTCAATGTGACGTGGTTTTTCTAAAAACTTTTCCATGTATACAGTAGGATTTCCAAAAGCTGTTTGTGCTTCTTGTTTTGTCATTTTCACTGAGGCAAGCAGTGCAGCTTCGGTATGAACCACGCGCATACCTCGTCCACCACCACCACCAGCAGCTTTAATGATGACTGGATAACCAATTTTTTTAGCAATCGCGATAATATCTTTTGGATCTTCAGGAAGGGC
>DOEL01000076.1:11851-13768 GCA_003533095.1 Methylophilaceae bacterium
CCCATAAGACGAATTGTTTCTGGGCGCGGACCTATAAATACAAAACCACTTTGTTGGACACGCTCGGCAAAATCAGCATTTTCAGATAAAAAGCCATAGCCAGGGTGAATCGCTTCAGCGTCTGTCACTTCAGCAGCGCTGATTACAGCTGGAATATTTAAATAGCTTTGTGTAGAAGGCGCTGGACCAATACAAACAGACTCATCAGATAATTTGACATATTTTGCATCTCGATCAGCTTCGGAATGAATGGTAACTGTTTTAATGCCAAGCTCACGACAGGCACGTAAAACTCTAAGTGCAATTTCGCCTCGATTGGCAATCAGTATTTTTTCAAACATAGAATAAATTAGCCAATAATAAAGAGAGTTTCGCCGTACTCAACGGGCTGACCGTTTTCAACCAAGATTTTTTTAATTGTTCCAGTTGCATCTGCTTCAATTTCATTGAGTAATTTCATGGCTTCGATGATACAAAGCGTGTCCCCTTTAGTAACTTTGGAGCCTACATCAACAAAGGGTTTCGCATCAGGAGAAGGTGAGCGATAGAAAGTTCCTACCATAGGAGAATTCACTGCATGCCCATCAATTTTTTCTGCGACAGGTTTAGTTTCTGAAGCGCTTTCATTTGTAGGCGCTGGTACTTGAGGCTGAGACGTTACTTGCTGAGGGGCTTGAATATAGTGCGTCATAGGCGCTGACTGATTCATAAGCTGACGACTGATTTTGACTTTTTCTTCACCTTCAGTGAGTTCGAGTTCAGCGATACCAGACTCTTCAACCAAATCAATTAATTTTTTAAGTTTACGTAAATCCATAATGACCTCTTTTTAAAACTTTAAGCGTTAATTGCAAAATTAAGGGCTGCTATATAACCATCTGCACCAAGTCCGCTAATCACAGCGACTGCGATATCAGAAAAATAGGAGTGATGCCTAAAAGGCTCCCTTGCATAAACATTAGATAAATGAACTTCGATAAATGGGACTTTGACAGCAGACAAAGCATCACGCATTGCAACAGACGTGTGGGTATATGCTGCTGGATTAATAATCAAAAAATCAACCTTGTCTTTGCGAAGTGACTGTATTTTATTTACTAAGTCGCCTTCGTTGTTACTTTGCATGGTTTCAAGCTTAATGGACTTTGATGTCGCTATAGATTTTAAGGCTTGATCGATGTCTTCTAAGGTTTGTTTGCCGTAGTGTTGTGGCTCTCGCTCACCTAGAAGGTTTAGGTTGGGCCCGTGCAAAACTAAGATTGATTTTGTTGCCATGTATCGCGTTTTTTAATGAATCTCTGGAAGTTAATTTTGCCGAAAATAAGGTTTTTTGTCTACAAATTAGACGAAAATAAGGAAAATTAAAGGCTTTTAGAGGGTTGCAATAAAGGCTTTAGTGTGGCATCTAATTGGTCTTTATGAATACGACCAAAAATCGTTTTTTGAACACTGCCGTTTGAATTGATAATGACAGTATAAGGCAAAATACCCTGATTATTCCCTAAATTTTTACTTAAAATTACCCCTTTATCCTCATCCACAAGAATGGGGTACATCACTTTTGTTTTTTTAAGGTAAGACTTCACAGCTTTTGCTTCATCAATTGCAATCCCTATTACAACAATGTTTTTAGAACTATTTTCAGTATAGAAGTTGGATAATTCAGGCATTTCTTCACGACAAGGCTCACACCAAGTTGCCCAAAAATTAAGCACAATGATTTTATTCTCAAATTGTTTAAGGCTTTGCGGCTTACCTTCGGGGTCATTAATGATGGAAGTAAATAGCGGTGCCGTTGATGTGATGTTTTTTTCTGAGGGCATTAAAAAAATGCGAAAAATAGAAAAGCCTAAAAAAATAATAGCAAGTACATAGATTGCTATATGAACTGAAGCTTTATTGATTTTCATGTTCGAG
>DOEL01000044.1 GCA_003533095.1 Methylophilaceae bacterium
AAAATTTAAGGAAAGCGCTCGAGTGGATTCCTAAAGCTAAAGATCTTATTACGATTCGATGTGATTTAGATATCGATAAAAATTGGGACAATTTAAAACCCAAAATACAGGACTCATCTACGTTAGAAAATTTATACCAGAGATTTGAATTTAAAAATTGGCTTAATGAAATTAAAGACGGTAATCCACAAGTAGTTTCACAAAATAAAAGTAGTGAAAAAAAAGTACCTATTAAATCGCCAAGTGTTTTTATTTCTAAAATTAAATACGACACAATATTTGAAGAAACTTCATTACATATATGGCTAGAAAAAATTAAGGAAAAAAAATATGTATGCGTCGATACGGAGACAAATTCGCTCGATCCAATGCAGGCAAAAATTGTAGGTATATCAATGTCAGTGACCCCAGGCGAAGCGGCTTACATTCCTTTGGCGCATGATTATCCTGGTGCTCCTCAACAATTATCACTTAATGCTATATTAAATTTACTTAAGCCTATATTAGAAGATGAAAAAATAAAAAAAATTGGGCAAAACATAAAATATGATGCGCATGTTTTTTTAAATCACAACATACATCTTAAAGGCATTAAGCATGACACGATGCTACAAAGCTATGTGACAGAAAGTCATCAAAGTCATGGTATGGACAGTTTAAGCTTGAGACATCTAGGTCATACCTGCATAAGTTATGAAGAAGTTGCAGGCAAGGGTGTGAATCAATTGAAATTTAATGAAGTCAATATCGATATAGCATCTGATTATTCATCTGAAGATGCTGATATTACATTGCAATTAAATCAATTTTTTAATTCTACAATTGAAAATGATGCGCCGCTAAAATTCATTTATGAAAATATTGAAATACCCACCGCTGAAGTGCTTTTAAAGATTGAAAGAAATGGTGTGCTTGTAGATGACAAAAAACTGAATGAACAAAGCCATGAAATTGGTAAAAAAATTCTGCTACTTGAAGAAGAAGCGTATCAATTAGCAGGGCAACCTTTTAACCTTGCATCACCCAAACAGTTACAAGATATTTTATTTAATAAATTAGGTATTAAGTCTTTAAAAAAAACACCTTCGGGAGCGCCGTCTACCGATGAAGATGTCTTGCAAGAATTAGCCCTTGACTACCCTTTACCTAAATTACTACTTGAACATCGAAGTTTATCTAAACTTAAATCAACTTATACAGATAAATTGCCAAAAATGATTAATCCTAATACTGGGCGCATTCATACAAGCTACAACCAAGCGGTGGCAATTACAGGACGCCTTGCGAGTTCAGATCCAAATTTGCAAAATATCCCTATAAGAACATTAGAAGGTAGAAAAATAAGAGAAGCGTTTATTGCAAACGAGGGATCATCTATTTTATCTGCAGACTATTCTCAAATTGAACTAAGAATTATGGCTCACTTATCTCAAGATAAAAGATTGCTTGACGCGTTCAAGAACAATGAAGATATTCATAAATCCACAGCAGCTGAAATCTTTGGGTGTGAGCTTAATAATGTATCTCAAGAACAAAGGCGTTATGCCAAAGTCATTAATTTTGGATTGATTTATGGAATGAGTGTTTTTGGCTTATCAAAATCACTAGGTATTGAACGTAGCGCCGCCTCAAATTATATAGAAACTTATTTTGCCCGATATCCTGGTGTGAAAAAATACATGGAAGATGCAAAATTATTTGCCAAAGATAAAGGGTATGTAGAAACATTTTTTGGAAGACGATTGTGGATTCCAGAAATTAATGGCTCGAATGGAATCAGAAGAGCTGCGGCAGAGAGAGCTGCAATTAATGCTCCTATGCAAGGCACTGCAGCCGACCTCATTAAATTAGCAATGATTGCTGTTGATCAATGGCTTTCTAAAAATACACATTTAAAAACAAAAATGATTATGCAAGTACACGATGAACTTGTATTTGAAGTGCCTCAAAATGAAATTGAAATATTACAAAAAGAGTTGCCTCGCTTAATGGAGGGTGTTGCAAAATTAGAAATTCCTCTTATCGTTGATATCGGTGTTGGACTAAATTGGGATGCGGCACATTAAAATGGAATTTGGTGCCTTAATTATTGGCGATGAAATTTTATCCGGCAAAAGACAAGATAAACATTTCGAATTTTTACAAAAAACATTAAAAAAATATGGGCTTTTATTGTCTTGGGTGAAATACATTCAAGACGATTCGAAAGACATTGTTCAATCTATTAAAGAATCCATAAAATCAGATGCAGTGGTTTTTTCTTTTGGAGGTATTGGTGCAACTCCAGACGACTATACAAGACAAGCCGCAGCAAAAGCTTTTAATCTTCAACTAAAGAGAAATCATGAAGCTGTAGAGCTCATTGAAGAGCAGTTTGGTGAAGGCGCTTATCCTAAAAGAATTTTAATGGCAGATATTCCTCAAGACGCATTATTAATTCCAAATAAGATTAATAAAATACCGGGATTTAAAATTAAGAACCATCATTTTTTACCAGGCTTTCCAGAAATGGCATGGCCGATGGTTGAATGGATTCTTAATACACACTATCAAGGATTATTAAATAAAAATGATTTCGCTGAAGCTTCGATTTGGATTAATGATGTGAGTGAAAGTAAATTAATTGATTTGATGAATGAAATTGTAAAAAAATATCCAAAAATTAAACTTTTTAGTCTTCCAAAATTAAATCCTATAAAAACTATAGAGCTTGGCGTTAAAGGGCCATCAAAATTGGTTAATGAAGCCATATTAGAAATACAAGTCAAAATAACCAAATTGGGCTATAAATGGCATAAGTAATTTGAAGTCTTCACTTTTATAAAAAGCCATTTGCCTATAAAATAGGCAACTTTCCCTTAGCAAATACTAAACAGTGCAAATAGGTTCCATTTCCATTAAAAATAATCTCGTAGTCGCTCCCATGGCAGGGGTGACAGATCGTCCTTTCCGTCAACTTTGTAAAAAGTTTGGTGCTGGCATGGCGGTAAGTGAAATGGTGACATCAAACTCACTTCTATATGGCAGCCAAAAAACTCTACGTCGCGCCAATCACGAGGGTGAAGTAGATCCAATCTCAGTTCAAATTGCTGGCGCCGATCCAAAAATGATGGCTGAAGCAGCTCAGTTTAATGTGGATCATGGTGCTCAAATTATCGATATCAATATGGGCTGTCCTGCAAAAAAAATATGTAATGTTATGGCAGGATCAGCGCTTCTCAAAGATGAACCACTTGTCCAAAAAATATTATCTTCCGTGGTTAAATCTGTAGATGTTCCTGTCACATTAAAAATAAGAACTGGTTGGGACACTAAAAATCGTAATGCTATAGAAATTGCAAAAATTGCCGAAGACATTGGTATTAAAGCATTGGCTATTCATGGCAGAACAAGGGCTTGTTTATACATGGGTGATGCTGAATATGACACCATCGCTGAAGTGAAACAGTCAGTCAAAATTCCCGTTATCGCGAATGGTGATATCACTTCACCAGAAAAAGCTAAATTTGTTTTAGATTACACGGGTGTAGATGGAGTAATGATCGGAAGAGCCGCCCAAGGCAAACCTTGGATTTTTAGAGAAATTGACCACTATCTTAAAACAGGAAAGCATTTAGATAATCCATCTACTGATGAAATAAAAAATATAACGATTGCTCATGTGAATGAGCTTTATGATTTTTATGGTGAAAATGCAGGATTAAAAATTGCTAGAAAACATATTTCTTGGTACACAAAAGGATTAAAAAATTCTGCAAATTTTAGACACCATATGAACACAATTGAAGCAATAGATGAACAAATTAAAACGATTGAAGATTATTTTAATTTTCTTTCAATCGAATCACCCTATATAAAGTACGAAGAAGAAATGTTGGTAGCTTAATGGAAAAGAAAACAGATATCCCAGATTGTATAAACGAATCTTTAGATCAATACTTTAAAGACTTGAACGGTGAACATCCAACGAATGTTTACGATATGGTAATTGGTATAGTAGAGAAACCTCTATTAACATATATTATGGGCATCTCAAAAGGTAACCAGAGTAAAGCTGCAGAAATTCTGGGACTTAATCGGAACACACTCAGAAAAAAATTAAAACAACATAAGATTGATATCTAGTCATGATTAAAATAAAAAGGGCTCTTATAAGCGTATCAGACAAAAAAGGTATTATCGATTTCGCTAAGACGCTAATTAAGTTTAACGTTGAAATTTTATCTACTGGAGGTACGGCAAAATTACTCGCTGAGAATAATATTTCTGTCATTGAGGTCAGCGATTATACAGGCTTCCCCGAAATGCTTGATGGAAGAGTAAAAACACTTCATCCAAAGATACATGGTGGCATCCTCGGGAAAAGAGATGACGAAAAACATCTACAAACGATGATTAAGTCTGATATTCCTTTAATTGATTTAGTGGTCGTGAACTTATATCCATTCGAAGCAACCATATCCAAAGAAAATTGTCCGCTCTCTGAAGCTATTGAAAATATAGATATCGGTGGTCCAGCAATGATTAGATCGTCAGCTAAAAATTATAATGGTGTCGCTGTGGTTACTGATGCTTCGGATTATAAAATGATTGAAGATGCGTTAGATAAAAATGATGGTGCACTGAATCTAGAATGTAGATTTAATTTAGCAAAAAAAGCTTTTGAACATACTGCAAAGTACGATTCAGCTATTTCAAATTATCTTAATGGATTAGATACAAATAAAAATGTCACTTACCCCAATAAACTTAATCTCATATTTAACAAAAAAATGGATTTACGTTATGGCGAGAATCCTCACCAAAGCGCATCTTTCTATGTTGATGAAATAGCGAATAAAGGTTCATTGGCAAGCTTTAAACAATTACAAGGCAAAGAACTTTCTTACAACAACTTAAATGATGCAGATACAGCATGGGAATGTGTTAAAAGCTTTAAGCTTCCTTCTTGTGTCATCGTAAAACATGCAAATCCTTGCGGCGTAGGCTCATCTCAAGACCTATTAAATGCTTATAAAAAAGCATTTTCAACTGATCCAACTTCAGCATTTGGAGGCATTATTGCTTGTAATACAATACTAGACAAAAATACTGCATCTCAAATTATTACCCAATTTGTAGAAGTTGTAATTGCCCCATCTTACGACCCTGAGTCACTTAAAATATTTGAATCAAAACCCAATATCAGGTTGTTAGAAGTTACATTAGATAGCAACTTTAATACCTTTGAATTAAAAAAAATTGGTGGAGGTTTATTAGTTCAGTCGCCAGATAACTTCAATATCGATATGAATCATTGCAAAATAGTTTCTAAGCTCAAACCTAACGAAGAGCAAATGGATGATATGCTTTTTGCGTGGCGCGTCGCTAAGTATGTTAAATCAAATGCGATTGTATTTTGTAAAAATAATCAAACTCTAGGTATCGGCGCAGGTCAAATGAGCAGAGTAGATAGCACTAAAATTGCTTCCATCAAAGCTCAAAATGCAAATCTTAATTTGACAAATTCAGTAGTTGCTTCTGACGCATTCTTTCCTTTTAGAGATGGTATTGATGTCCTCGCCGCAGCTGGGGCAAAATGCGTTATTCAACCTGGCGGAAGCTTAAGAGATGAAGAAGTCATCTCTGCTGCCGATGAATTAGGTCTTGTCATGTTGTTTACTGGATATCGTCACTTTAGGCATTAATTTATGAAAGTTCTAGTCATTGGAAGTGGCGGCAGAGAACATGCGATGGCATGGAAGCTATCTCAAAGTAACAAAGTAAATTCAGTTTTTATTGCTCCAGGTAATGGTGGAACTCATCTCAATCCAAAATTCAAAAATATTGATCTGATTGATATTAATCTTCTTGCAGATTTTGCAATTGGAGAAAAAATTGACCTGACTGTCATTGGCCCAGAGCTTCCTCTTTCTAAGGGTATTGTTGATTTATTTCGATCTAAACATTTAAATATTTTTGGGCCCACTCAAAAAGCTGCTCAACTTGAAAGTTCTAAAGATTTTGCTAAAGACTTCATGTATAGGCACCACATTCCTACTGCAAAATATAAAACATTTAAAATGCCTAATGATGCTCATCGCTATATTGATGAGCAAGGCGCACCTATTGTAATTAAAGCAGATGGGTTAGCTTCTGGAAAAGGTGTCATCGTTGCCATGACAGAAAAGGAAGCTCATGATGCAATCGATTTTATGCTTGTAGACAATAAATTTGGCGATGCTGGGGCCAAGGTTGTTATTGAAGAATTTCTTGAAGGTGAAGAAGCTAGCTTTATGGTGATATGTGACGGAAAAACAATTCTGCCTCTTGCTACAAGCCAAGACCATAAAAGGCTTTTAGATGCTGACTTGGGTCCAAATACAGGAGGTATGGGCGCATACTCACCCGCGCCCGTGGTGACTGAAGAAATTTATTCCAAAGTGATGAAAGAAATTATCTGCCCTACTATCGATGGTATGACTAAAGATGGCATTCCATTTACAGGATTCCTTTATGCAGGTTTAATGATCACCAAAAAGGGTGATATAAAAACATTAGAATACAACTGTCGAATGGGTGATCCTGAAACGCAACCTATTCTCATGAGACTCAAAAGTGATTTGTTTGAGGTGTTATACAAAGCATCGCTTGGACAACTTGATTCAACAGAAATTGAATGGGATAAAAGAACAGCACTGGCAGTTGTTTTAGCATCAGCAGGCTATCCTGAAGCTCCAAAGTTAAATGATGAAATTCATATTGAAGACCATGTCATTCCTGACAGTTATATTTTTCATGCAGGTACCGTATTCAAAGACAACAAACTCCTCACTTCAGGTGGAAGAGTTTTAGCTGTCACGGCACTTGGTAACTCTGTCAAAGAAGCGCAATCAAGAGTTTATGAGGCTATCAATACTGTCAAATTCGATGGTGCTCAATATCGAAAAGATATAGGTTTCAGAGCTTTAAATAACAATTAAATTGGCCAATCAACGCTTAATTCGGTATCTAAAAAAAGGTGGTGTTATCGCCTACCCCACCGAATCATGCTTTGGATTGGGATGTGACCCAAAAAATAAACGTGCAATAGAAAAAATCCTGCATTTAAAAAAACGTCCTAGATCGAAGGGTTTTATTTTAATTAGTTCCAAGATAGATTTTTTGCGAACATATATGCAAGATTTTTCAACTACGGAGAAAAAAGAAATGATGGCTAAATGGCCCGGCCCTCATACTTGGTTAGTTCCTGCATCTGATTACTGTCCTCCATGGTTAAGAGGCGGAAGTCAAAATATTGCTATAAGACTTCCCAAAGTTAATAGCACTTTAAATTTATTAAATTCAATTAACTTTCCAATCACTTCAACAAGTGCTAACTTAACTCATAAAAAATCTATCAAGACTCTAAGAGCATGTAAAAATCTTTTTAAAAATGAAGTAAAAATTATTGATGGAAGAATTGGTACTGAAAAAAAACCTACAACCATTCAAGATTTTGTTAGCAAAAAAATAATTAGAAAATAATATGATTAATTCAAATATAGTTTATGAGTACTTTAATAACCTTCAAACAAATATTGTAGAAACACTTCAGATTGTTGATGGAAAAAACTTTATTAACGATTCATGGCAAAGAAAAGAAGGTGGTGGTGGAACTTCTTGCCTTTTAGAAAATGGAAATGTATTTGAGAGAGCTGGTGT
>DOEL01000030.1:0-4597 GCA_003533095.1 Methylophilaceae bacterium
AACTCAGGCCTAAAGTGTTTAATAAAACTTAACACTGGTGTGGCAGCGGCATCGCCCAGAGCGCATATCGTTCTGCCGGAAATTTTTTTACTGACATCAGTTAAAAGATCGAGATCTTCCATGGTGCCTTTACCGTCTACAATCCTTTTAATGACTCGATAAACCCAGCCTGTCCCCTCGCGACAAGGTGTGCATTGACCGCACGATTCTTCATAAAAGAAATAAGAAAGACGTTTTAAAGCGCCGACCATGCAAGTAGAGTCATCCATAATAATTACAGAGCCTGCACCTAAACTGGTACCAATTTTTTGGAGTCCATCATAATCCATAGTGGCATTTTCAATAAGGGCTGCAGGCACTACTGCTGTCGAAGGCCCTCCAGGAATAACTGCCTTTAATTTTCTTCGATGCCAAATACCACCGGCCATATTTAATAATTCACTAAAAGGCGTACCCATTTTAATTTCATAATTACCTGGTTTTTCAACATGGCCTGATACAGAAAATAATTTAACACCACCTGAATTTTCAACGCCTAAATCTTGGAATGCTTGACCGCCATGTTCAAGAATCCATGGCACAGATGCAAATGTTTCTGTGTTATTTACGTTGGTAGGTTTACCGTAAATACCATAAGTTGCTGGGAATGGTGGTTTGTAACGTGGCTGTCCTTTTTTACCTTCAATCGATTCAATGAGTGCTGTTTCTTCACCACATATGTAAGCACCATAACCATGCACCGCATACAAATCAAAACTAAAGTCTGATCCCAATATATCTTCACCTAAAAATCCATGATCTCTTGCTTCATCAAGTGCTTCTTCAAAGAGTTCATATTCACGCCATATCTCACCATGAATATAGTTATAACCCACACGTGTACCCATCACATAAGCCGCGATGAGCATACCTTCTATAAGTTGATGGGGGTTATACCGAAGAATATCGCGGTCTTTAAATGTGCCAGGTTCACCTTCGTCTGAATTGCATACAAGATATTTAATGCCATCATAATCACGAGACATGAACGACCATTTAATTGCTGTTGGAAATCCTGCGCCACCACGACCTCTTAATCCTGATGTCTTTAATTCAGCTAAGATCGCTTCAGGCTTTATTTTCTTTTTAAGTATTTTTTTAAGTTGTTCATACCCGCCTATTTTTAGGTAAGTATCAATAGAGCCTGGATCATCATGCACCATAGTTCTTAAACACACCAAATCTTGATTAGGAAAAATTTTTGATGGTTTGATGATGTCGATTTGTTTTACCATTTATTTAAGGCTCGCTAAAAGCTTATCAATTTTTTCGGTTGTTAAGTGTTCATGCATGGTATGGTTATTAATGAGGCATAAAGGTGCGCCACCACAAGCTCCCATGCATTCACCTTCTTTAAGTGAGAATTTTTTATCTTTAGAAACTTCTCCAAAACTAATACCTAATTTCTTTTCTAAGTGCTGCACAATTTCATCCGAATTTCTTAACATGCATGAAATATTGGTACATACGGTAATTTGATATTTACCTTTTGATTCCAAATTGAACATGTTATAAAAAGTTGCAACTTCCATGACTGCAATCTCTGGCATACCGAGATAATGTGCAACATCGGAAATATCTTCATTGGATAGCCAGCCATGTCGTGTTTGAACAATTCGTAAAGCAGCAATCACTGCGGATTGTTTTTGATTATCCGGAAACTTCTTTAATTCTTTATCAATTAATTTAATATCGTCAGCGTGTATCATTTTTATCGATCAATCTCACCAAATACAATATCTTGAGTGCCAATAATGGCAACCAAGTCAGCAATCATATGTCCTCTTGTCATTTCATCTAAAGCTGCCAAATGTGGGAAGCCTGGCGCACGTATTTTTAGACGGTAAGGTTTATTTGCACCATCCGAAATTAAATAAATCCCAAACTCACCTTTAGGATGTTCCACTGCTGCATAAGCTTCACTTGGAGGAATGTGGAAACCTTCTGTAAATAATTTAAAGTGATGAATCATCGCTTCCATATCTTCTTTCATGGCGGTTCGCGGCGGTGGTGCTACTTTGTGATTATCACTAATGACTGGACCTGGATTTTTTCTGAGCCAATCTACACACTGTTTAATGATGCGATTCGATTGTCTAAATTCTTCAATGCGAACAAGATATCGATCGTAACAATCTCCATTCACACCTACAGGAATATCAAAATCAAGTTGATCATATACTTCATAAGGTTGTTTCTTTCTTAAATCCCACGCAATTCCTGAACCTCTTAACATAGGACCTGTCATGCCGAGTGCGATAGCGCGATCAGGATCAACAACACCAATACCGACTGTGCGCTGTTTCCAAATACGATTGTCTGTTAATAATGTCTCGTATTCATCTACATATTTTGGAAAGCGATTTGCAAAATCCTCTATAAAGTCTAAAAGCGATCCACTGCGATTTTGATTTAATCCATCTAATTCTTTTTTGTTTTTAAAACTTGATTCATATTGAGGCATGCGATCAGGTAGGTCACGATAAACACCGCCAGGACGATAATAGGCTGCATGCATTCTGGCGCCTGATGCTGCTTCGTAGCAATCAAAAAGATCTTCTCTTTCACGGAATGCGTATAAGAAAACAGTCATAGCCCCAACATCTAGTGCGTGCGCTCCAAGCCATAACAAATGATTTAAGATGCGTGTAATTTCATCAAACATCACACGAATATATTGAGCGCGAATAGGAACATCTATATTCAATAATTTTTCAATGGCTAACACATATGCGTGTTCATTCGCCATCATAGATACATAGTCTAGACGGTCCATATAAGGCACAGTTTGCAAATAGGTTCTATTTTCAGCGAGCTTTTCTGTGCCGCGATGAAGAAGTCCAATATGAGGATCTGCGCGCTGAATTACTTCACCATCAAGTTCTAATACTAAACGCAATACTCCATGCGCTGCAGGATGTTGTGGGCCAAAATTCATCGTGTAGTTTCTAATCTCAGCCATTATGGAAACCCTCTTCACGAATAATACGTGGCACGTTATTTCTTTCCTCAATTGAAACAGGCTGATAGACAACACGCTTTTGGACATCGTCATAGCGCATTTCAACTTTACCTATCATCGGAAAATCTTTGCGGAATGGATAGCCTACAAATCCATAATCTGTGAGTATGCGTCTTAAATCAGGGTGATCAGTAAACATGAAACCAAATAAATCAAAAGCTTCCCGTTCATACCAGTTAGCAGCTGGCCATAAATCAATCACTGATGGAAATAATGGAAAATTTTCTTCTTTAGAGAAAGTTTTTACGCGAATTCGGTGATTATGTTCGATTGATAAGAAATGATAAACCACAGCAAAACGAGGTTTGGTCCATGTACCTTCCCCATAATCTTTATAATCAACTCCGCAGAGATCAATCAATTGTTTAAATTCAAAAACCTTGTGTTCTTTTAAAGTTTTTAAAATAGATAAAAGGTCATCGATTTTTACTTCAATTGTGAGTTCATTGTGTTCGGTGGATATGTGACTTACTTTTTTACCAAAAGTCGATTTTATTTCTTTAAGTAATATTTCGACTGAGCTCATAAATTAGCGCGCAATCGTATTAGTACGTTTAATTTTATTTTGAAGCTGAATAATTCCAAACATAAGCGCTTCAGCTGTTGGTGGGCAACCGGGTACATAGACATCTACAGGCACGATACGATCACAACCACGAACGACTGAATAAGAATAGTGATAATAACCACCCCCATTCGCACAAGAACCCATCGAGATCACCCAGCGTGGCTCTGCCATTTGATCATAAACTTTTCTTAATGCAGGTGCCATTTTATTGACTAATGTGCCAGCTACAATCATGACATCTGATTGTCTTGGGCTCGGTCTAAAAACAATACCGAATCGATCTAAATCGTATCGAGATGCGCCTGCATGCATCATTTCAACAGCACAACAAGCAAGCCCGAAAGTCATAGGCCACAAAGAGCCTGTGCGCGTGTAATTAATAAGAGTGTCTAGATTTGTCGTCACAAATCCTTTTTCCATGATGCCTTCAATACTCATTTACTATTCCCAATCAAGGGCACCTTTCATCCATTCGTAAATAAAACCCACCACTAAAATGGCCAAAAAGATCATCATGGCAACAAACCCAAACATACCAATTTTTTGAATGACGACAGCCCAGGGGAAAAGAAATGTTATTTCAAGATCAAATAAAATAAATAGAATGGCAACGAGATAATATCGCACATCAAATTTCATACGCGCATCTTCAAATGCTTCAAAACCACATTCGTATGGGGAGTTTTTTTCGCTATCAGGTTTATTAGGTGAGAGAATGCTACCGATGAGAAGGGGTCCTGCACCAACTGCAAGCCCTACGCAAATGAACAATAAAATTGGAAAATAATTTTCCAGCACAACGATTCCTTAAAAAAGTACCACATGATTTTCTTAATTTGGTGCCGTCGGAGAGACTCGAACTCTCACGACTTTCGTCACTACCCCCTCAAGATAGCGTGTCTACCAATTCCACCACGACGGCTTTATAGATTTAACAGTGTCTATTTTGGGATATTCTGAGCGCCACT
>DOEL01000030.1:4945-8217 GCA_003533095.1 Methylophilaceae bacterium
AGACTCAGTTGCTTTCACCACACTTCCATTGCCTGATTTTTGACCTGCCATAAATGCTAAAGAAATACTGGTCAGAAAAAAGACTAATACAAATATTGCTGTTGTTCTGCTTAAAAAATTAGATGATCCGCTTACACCAAATAAACTTCCTGATGAGCCACTTCCAAATGCAGCGCCCATATCAGCGCCTTTACCGTGCTGCATGAGCACCAAACCAATGACACCCAAACATGCAATTACATGAATAATTGTTACTAAATTTTCCATAATCCTATTTTCTTTGATTTATATTTCGGCCGCATGACAAATAGACTCAAAATCACTCGCATTTAGTGAAGCTCGTCCTACGAGTCCGCCGTCTACGTCTGGCATAGAGAATAATTGTAACGCATTTTGAGGGTTTACGCTCCCTCCATAGATGATTTTAAGGCTCTTTGCGACCTTAGTATTTGAAGATAATTTCTCACGAATAAATTGATGCATTGCTTGCGCTTGCTCAGGAGAAGCTGCCAAATCTGTGCCAATTGCCCATACAGGTTCATATGCAATCACAGTATCATCGAATATTTCTTCGCCATACATTTTAATAATCGTATCAAGCTGCTTAGATACCACTTTTTCCATAATGCCGGCTTCTCTCTCAATCAAAGTTTCACCTACACATAGAATCGGGGTCATTCCTGCTTTTTTTACCATCATAAATTTAGTGGCAATATTTTCATCTGACTCACAATAGGCTGTGCTTCTCTCAGAGTGCCCAACAATTACGTAACTTGCACCAAATTCCTTGAGCATAGAAACACTCACTTCACCCGTGAAAGCGCCTGATTCAAATTTAGCCACATTCTGCGCACCCCAACGAATAGGCGAATTTTTTAGATAGGATTCTGTTTGAAATAAATAAGGGTAAGGAGGACACACCACAATATCTACAGGGATTGAATGAGGTATTTTTTCTGTTAAGGCTTTAAGGAGCTCTTCGTTGGTCGCCAAAGAAGCATTCATTTTCCAATTACCAACAACGATTTTACGTCTCATGACATTCTCTTAAATAGTTTGTTGAATTTTACTTTGTTGATGCTAGATGGGCAATTCAAGGATACCTCTTTAAGCAAGCATTCTTAATTGAATTTGAATTTTTTTATTACCATTAAACTCATTAGAATCAATCTGATAGATCGCTTTTATCTTCCGAGGAAGATGTTCACTACGGTTAAAATAAATAGCTTCAAACACTTTATTCTGTAATAGAAGATTTAACTTTAAATGCTTATCTGCAAGGATTTTTTGCTCTACGACTTCAAACTCGCCTTCAAAGATTGGAAGAGGAAAGCCTTGTCCCCAAACTTGGGCATTTATATGCTCTACATCTTCATATGTCACTTCTGAAAAATTAAGCTCATCATCCACTTCAACTGTGAATTCAAGATCGTCAGTTGTAATTAAACCTTGCACTGTTTCTTCAAATAAATGAACAAACCGATCGAAATCTACTTCTTTTATTGTGAGTCCCGCAGCCATTGCATGACCACCAAATGTAATAAGAATATTTGGGTCTTTTTTTGAAATAAGATCGAGCGCATCTCTTAAATGAAGTGACTGAATAGATCTACCTGACCCTTTAAGAATACCTTCATCAGATTTAGCAAATACAATCACAGGGCGATGGTATTTATCTTTGATACGAGAGGCAATAATCCCAATTACTCCCTGATGCCAAGTGGAGTCATAAAGTGCGATGGTAAATTTAGCTTCACAATTCACATCATGTAATTGAATAGAAGCGCCATCTTTCATTTCAGATTCAATGGATCTTCTTTTAAGATTTAGGGCTTCGAGTGATGATGCAATAAATCGAGCATCTTCATAATTTTCAGATAAAAGACATTGAATGCCGAGAGTCATATCATCTAACCTCCCTGCGGCATTGAGTCTTGGTGCAATACTAAAGGCAAGATCAGAAGTATGAAATTGCGATGGATTTTTTTTTGTTAATGCCATGAGCGCTCGGATGCCTGGATTGGCTTGGCCTGACCTAATCCTTCGAATACCATATTCCACTAAAGTACGATTATTGCGATCCAACGGGACTAAATCTGCCACCGTGCCTAAAGCGACAAGATCAATTAACTGCATTAAATTAGGTTCTGGATGATCTTTAAAATAATCTCGTTTTCGAAGTTCAGCCCTTAAAGCTAACATCACATAAAAAATAACGCCAACACCACATAGATATTTACTTGGAAAGTTACATCCATGCTGATTAGGATTCACAATACATTTAGCCTGGGGCAATGTATCACCAGGCAGGTGGTGGTCTGTAACTAAGACATCAATACCATATTGATTAGCTTGATTTACACCTTCAACACTTGCAATACCGTTGTCAACAGTAATAATAATTTTAGGATTTTTTTCTTTGGCTAAATCAACAATTTCAGGTGTTAAACCATACCCAAATTCAAATCGATTAGGTACCAAATAATCGACATCAGCACCCATCATCTTAAGCGCTCTTACACCCACAGCAGTGGAGGTTGCGCCATCCGTGTCGTAATCGCCAATAATAAGAATTTTTTGCTTTTGTAAAATAGCATCCGCTAAGATTGACGCCATTAATGTATTGTTTGTTAAAGTTTCTGGCGGAATAATTTTCTCAATAGAAAGTATGACATCGTCAATATGCTTAATACCTCGCGCTGAATAAAACCGAGCTAAATGAGGGTTAATCCCTGAACTAACGAGCGCATCTATTGCAGTATGATCAATTTTTTTTGATTTAATGAGCATTAAAATAATTTTCTAATGTATTAGTTTTTTTCCATAATTTAAGAAGCTGTGTGAATCTATTATGGATATGTAAAAGCTTACCTTGATAGCTTACATAAATATCCAAATTCTTTATTTTTCGTTTTTTAAAATTATTCCAAATAACCCCTAAAATGCGATCTGTCTCATTGTCGCCCTCAAAAGCAATAAGTGTGTTGTTATTGATATTATCTTGATGAAATTTATCTAAAGTTTGGGAAGAAATTTGTGTGTCAATGGATAATACTTTTTTAAAAAAACTTTCATTAGAAAAAATGCTTGTGAAAGGATTTTCAATGCTCTTAGGCAATTGGCCGCCACCTGAAAACCAAATGCTATTTGGTGAAAGAAGTCCTCGTCGAACTCTATCTTGATAAAGAGGATGATCAAAAAGAAACATTTGAATTTCGTTCATAAATGCATGCCAGGCCATAGCCTCTTCACCTTGAGGCATAAATAAATCA
>DOEL01000013.1:0-1034 GCA_003533095.1 Methylophilaceae bacterium
TCTCCAATTGCAGCACAATCCGCAATATCTGGATGAGATTTGTAAACCCGCTCAATTTCATAAGGTGAAACGCGATACCCAAAGCTCTTAATAATGTCATCTTTGCGACCTAAGAACCAAATATATCCTTCTGTATCATAGCGCGCGTAATCTCCAGTAAAAAACCAATCATCATGAACATATTTTTTGGTTTCTTCTTCTAAATTCCAATATCGTAAAAAAAGTCCTGGATCATTTGAAGGCACACAAATCATACCCTCCTCCCCAGGTGGAACAGGCTCTAAAGTTTCAATATCAATGAGCTGTATCGCGTGACCAGGTTGAGGAAATCCGGCAGATCCAGGTTTGATAGGTGCGTACTTATTTTGACTTAAATAATAAGAAAATTCGGACATACCAACAGCTTCGTAAATATTGAGTTCGAAACGTTCATTCCAAAATCTAAAGACCTCATCAGATAAATGCTCACCTGCACTCATACAATATCGTAAGGACGGAACATCTTTTTTAGTCGCAGTTGTTTTTTGAATAAGTTGTCGATAAATTGTAGGTACGCCTATAAAAATTGTAGCTTGATGTTTTTTTATTAATTGTATCCATGTATTTGCATCATTTTTTCCTTCGTAGACAATAACTGTTTTGCCTAAATACAAAGGATCCATTAATCCAGAACCTAATACATAGGTCCAATTGAATTTTCCAGAATGTAAAATTCGATCGTCACCAGATGAATGAAAATCAAACCAATATTGGGAAGCCGGTCCTCGTCCAATAAGTGCTCGATGTGCATGAAGCACTCCTTTGGGATATCCAGTTGTTCCTGAGGTATATACTAAATATGCTGGGTCCTCAGCTTTAGTTTTATAAAATGGATTAATCGCGGTGATTTTATTTAATTCTTCATGAATATCTAATAATATAAATTGCTCTTGCGATTGAAATTCACCTTTGCCACTTAATAAAATAAATCGCAAATTCTTGCAGTCACTTTTTTGAAGTTCAGGCTGAATAAATTGCCAAGCTTTTTTATCGAT
>DOEL01000013.1:1406-7184 GCA_003533095.1 Methylophilaceae bacterium
ATTTCATAGCTCCTAAAAATGAGATTGGATAATCAAGAGAATTAGGCAAGCGAATAAGAACGCGATCCTGAATTTTTATTCCTAAATTTACCAATAATTGTCCAAATTGATTTGATCGACGATTTAATTCCTGATAGGTAATTTCAGAATTACCTAGTTCATCGTCTTCGACTATCATTGCTATTTTTTCTTCATTTTCTTTATTTTTATGAGATGCTGTGCAAGCTTGTCCAATGTTAAAAAATTCAGGGATATTCCATTTCCATGTGTGAGAGATTTGTTTCATAAAGCAACTCCGTAAGGCCAATTTTGAAGAACAACTTGAACAGGAAGTAATTCAAGAACATGAAGCGCAAATTTCATATCATCATCTTTGAGCGCGCGCAAAGCGTGAGCACGTAATAGTGTTTGTAATGCTTTACCAAACATCGGAGGGTCAAGCATTTCACCTTCAAATTTAATTGCGCCCCCTAATAATGCATCTGCCTCAATGGCTGCTTTAAGAATCCTAACTTTCTGATTCACTTCAGTTGGTGATGGTGTATACGCTGTTTTACACAAATGAATATGACCTGGGTGAATCACTTGTTTTCCGGTAAGCCCCATTCCTGCCTCTTGGCATGCATGTTTATATACAATTCGAGACTCATTATCTCCATGAAGATCTAGCCAACGCCTTACATCATTGGGTTCAACATACTTATCAGGCATGATATTGGCTCCAATTAATGTTTCAACACCACCTATAACCCCTTTTCCGTATATGCGGGCTTCAAACATCAGATCATTCATAAAGAACTTTAATTCTTCAATCCAATTTTCAGGCGTAATATGAATTCCCATAGCTTTTGAAAAATCATGAATACCAAAAACAACATGTTTAACAGTACTGTATTGCATAAGATCTGGCGCAATTTTAAGAGATTTAGGATGCTCAATAATTGGTTGAATCGTAATATGAGAATTAATTTCATAAAGAATGGAGGACAAATCTCTAATTTCGGCAGCCCCGAATGCTTCACCTGCTTTAGCTAGCATTACCACATCAATACAATCACCAATATCTCGAACAAGTTTCATATCTAATTCATACTCATCTGTTCTAAATGAATTAATTCTCAAAGCAATAGAAACATTATGTTTGTCTTTTAAAATCGGAAGCTCTGTTCGCAAAAGTTCTCGGCTCATTTCTTTTTGACGGCAGCCGTCTTCTAAGTCAAAAATTAGTGTATGAGCATTTGTATTGTGCGCATGTTTTTTCATTCGCTGCGAGGCTTGATCAATCGTTTCGTAAATACCTAAACTAGGGGAATATTTAACAGGGGGATAATAGAGCTGAATTCCTGGCCAGTAATCACCTAAGTCTGAATTATTGGCATTAAAACGCGCATGAGTTGGTGACACATTACTTTCAAGTATTTTATTTGATATCTTAATCATTGCGTTCCCTTTGTCTCATATCATCTCGAATTTTTTTTAACAAACTTTGCAAATCATTCGTATTAAATCCGAACAAAATTTCTGCTGATTTTTTTTTAATAATTAAATCTAGAAAATCGTTATCAGATAAATCTAAGCAGTGATTTAGCTGGAGTATTTCATGCATACTTAATTGGCTAAGACTTTTTTCTGCAAAATGCTCTAACAAAAGATCCAGCTCAAGCAAGCCTCGTCTAAGACGCCATTTTGTTTTTCTAAATTCTAGGTCTGATAAATATGTTTCCATTATTTATTTGCTTATAGGTTCAATTGGAAAAGTTTTTTTCTTGCGTTTTTTTTCATAAGCTTCCTTAACTTTTAAATCTTTGATACGAGAGATAGCTAACGAAGGATTTAATTTTTTTGGGCACACATCAACACAATTTAGAATATGATGGCAACTGTATAAGCGTTCAGGAGTTTCAAGATTTTCTAAACGCTCATCTAAAATTTGATCGCGACTATCTGAAATAAAACGATACGCTTGAAGTAGGCCTGCTGGTCCTACAAATTTATCTGGATTCCACCAAAATGAGGGACAGGAGGTAGTACAAGCACCACATAAAATACATTCGTAAAGCCCATCAAGTTTTGCTCGATCTTCAGGGCTCTGTAATCTTTCTGTTTCTGGAACCGGATCAGTATTTACAAGGTAAGGTTTAACGGAATGAAAATTTTCAAAAAATTGTGTCATATCAACAATCAAGTCCCGAATTACTGGTAATCCTGGCATAGGTCTTAAGATAACTGGCTCTTCTAAATCTGAAAGTTTTGTTATGCAAGCCAATCCATTTTTTCCATTAATATTCATTCCATCTGAACCACATACACCCTCTCGACACGATTTACGAACACTTAATGAATCATCTATTTCCTTAATGCGTATAATTGCATCAAGTAACATTTGATCACTATCTTCCAACTCAATATCGTAATCTTGCATATATGGTTTTTTATCTTCGTCTGGATTAAATCTGTAAATAGAAAATTTCATAAAAAGCACCTTTAATAAACGCGTGTTTTAGGTTCAAATGAAGCTACAGTGATAGGTTTTAAATTGACAGGTTTAAAAGAAATTTGATTATTTTGTCGCGAATAAAGTGTATGCTTCAACCAATTTGCATCATCACGTTCAGTAAAATCATCTCGGCAATGCGCACCTCGACTTTCGGTGCGTGCATTTGCTGAATGAATTGTTGCCATAGCTACTTCAACAAGATTATCTAATTCCAAGGCTTCAATTCGAGCTGTATTAAAAACTTTTGATTTATCTTTAATAAACGTGCTTTCAGACAATTCTGCAATTTGATTAATTTGATCAATACCTTTTTTTAGAAGCTTAGCGTTTCTAAATACGCCACAGTGTTGTTGCATAGTTAAACGCATCTTTTCACCAATTTCTTTTACTGTATGTCCATCTTTTTGTTTTTCTAAACGAGTAAGTCGGCTTAGTGTTTTATCAAATGCATTTTTAGGTGTGGGTTTCAATAGCTTATTTTGCTTAATATCTTTTGTAATTTTTTCACCGGCTGCCTTACCAAATACTACTAAATCAAGCAATGAATTTGACCCTAAGCGATTAGCACCATGCACAGAAACACATGCACATTCCCCAACAGCGTAAAGGCCCTGAACTACCTCTTGCGATCCATTTTTTGAAGGTGCTACTACTTGGCCGTCAATATTTGTTGGGATACCACCCATCATGTAATGAATGGTAGGGGTAATGGGAATTGGATCCTTCACAGGATCAATATTTAAAAATGTTTTTGCAATTTCACGGATACCAGGTAATTTATTTTCAATCAGGGACTCGCCTAGATGATCTAATTTTAAGAAAACAGCATCTTTATTTTTGCCCACACCACGACCAGCATTAATTTCCATTGCTACGGATCTAGATACAACATCGCGACTTGCTAAGTCTTTTGATTTTGGGGCATAGCGTTCCATAAAGCGCTCCCCAAGCGCATTTACTAAATAACCACCTTCTCCCCGAGCTCCTTCGGTAATAAGAACTCCTGCATTTAAAACCGCAGTGGGATGAAATTGCCAAAACTCCATATCTTGAAGTGGAATTCCAGCACGGGCTGACATACCCAAACCATCACCTGTATTAATAAATGCATTTGTACTTGCTTTAAATATACGGCCTGCACCACCGGTAGCTAATAAGGTCGTCTTAGATCTTATAAAATGAACTTCTCCCGTTTCCATTTCTAGGGCTAAAATGCCAAGAACTGAACCTTCCTCATCTCTAACAAGATCAAGTGCAAACCATTCAATAAAGAATTGTGTTTTAGCTTCAACATTTTTTTGGTAAAGAGTATGGAGCATCGAATGTCCGGTTCGATCTGCCACTGCACAAGTTCTTGAAATTGATTTTTCGCCAAAGTTTTGGGTCATACCTCCAAATGGCCGTTGAAAAATTTTTCCATCATTTAAGCGATCAAAAGGCATACCAAAATGCTCTAATTCATAAATTGCTTTTGCTGCATTCTTGCACATGAACTCAATGGCATCTTGATCACCAAGGTAATCTGATCCTTTAATCGTGTCATACATGTGCCATATCCACTGATCTTCAGAAACATTTCCAAGTGCAGCTGCAATACCTCCCTGAGCTGCAACAGTGTGGGAACGAGTAGGAAAAACCTTTGAGATAACTGCTACTTTGATGTCAGCTTGAGAAAGTTGAAGTGCAGCACGAAGGCCTGCTCCACCTGCGCCAACAATAATGGCATCAAATTCATGTATTTGTATATTTGTAGCCATCATCAATTAACTTAAATAAAAAATCCATAACATAAAAAAAACATAAGCTATGGAGGATATTGCAGTTAGATTTAATAAAAAAATTCTTAAATAATAATAACGAATGTAATCTTTAATAACATTTCGAACCCCGATCCAACCATGAAAACAAATACAAATCCAAGTAATTAGAAGAAGTAACTGCATCCAAAAGGGTGCAAAAAAGTTTTTCCAACCTTGAAATGAATCAGTATCAAAGAAATAAAGACGAGTAATAAAAATAACTGAAAATATAGCAATGATAAAACCTGAAATTCTTTGCAGGAACCATAAACGAAATCCGGGGTATTTTTTAGTAAGCAAATCTAAAATCATAAAAGCATCATCACAATCATGGTAGAAAAGAAGCCGAGTACTAAAACAACTTTACCTGTGTAAATTGCTTTTACGAGTGAAGTTGCAAAATGAATATCCATAGCAAGATGACGAATGCCTGCGTAAAAATGATGAAAAAATGGCCACAACAATAAAAAATAAACTACTTTTAAATAAGGTATTCCCAAAAATAACTTTAGCCTCTCAAAATGATTTTCAGAACTTAATGTTTGATAAAGTAAAAAAAGGAGGATAGGTATCAACAAAAATAATATGCAGCCTGATAAACGATGCAGAATAGAAACTAAAGCATTAAGAGGTAAACGTATTGTTCTTAAATCTAAATTTTTAGGCCTATCTCTATTTGAAAGATGATTCATAACTATTAACCTATTTTGATGCAGCTTTTGCAACTTCGTTTGAAACAAATGTCATTAGGCGTTTATCCAATGGTTTCGGAATAATATAATCTTTACCAAAAACCAAATGATTCAATCCATAAGCATCTAGAACTTCTTGGGGAACAGGTTCTTTAGCAAGTTTTGCTAATGCTTTAGCAGCTGCTATTTTCATCGACTCAGTAATTTCTTTTGCTTTTGCATCTAGGGCGCCTCTGAATAAGTATGGAAAACATAAAGCATTATTCACTTGATTTGGAAAATCAGAACGACCAGTTGCCATAACTAAATCATCTCTTTCAGCGTGCGCTAAATGTGGAAGAATTTCTGGATCTGGATTAGCAAGGGCAAAGATAATGGGCTTGATTTGCATTTTTTTTACAAGGGATGGAGATAATGCATTTGCTGCAGAGACTCCAATAAAAACGTCAGCATCCTGCATTGCATCATCAAGGGTTTTGATTGCTGAAGGCTCTATAGCAAGATCAATATTAATTTCATGAAGATTACTTCTATTTTTATCAAGAACACCTTGACGATCTACCATAATAATATTTCTAGCGCCCATTGATTTTAAGAGTCGAGCGCATGAACATCCGGCAGCACCTGCTCCTAAAAATACAATTTTAACTTCCTCCAATTTTTTGCTTTGTATTTCAAGTGCATTAATCAATCCAGCGGCCACCACCACAGCTGTTCCATGTTGATCATCATGAAATACGGGAATATCTAATTTCTTTTTAAGTTCTTTTTCGATATAAAAACATTCAGG
>DOEL01000013.1:7577-16213 GCA_003533095.1 Methylophilaceae bacterium
ATATCAAAAACATCAATATCTGCAAAGCGTTTAAATAAAACAGCCTTACCTTCCATAACGGGTTTACTTGCTAAGGCACCCATATTGCCAAGTCCTAAAACAGCTGTGCCATTGGTAATTACTGCAATAAGATTTCCTTTATTAGTATATTTATAAGCATTAGAGGGATCTTTATGAATCTCCTTCACAGGCTCAGCAACGCCTGGGGTATAAGCAAGAGATAGATCTTGTTGTGTTAAACAAGGCTTAGAAGATTCAACACTTAATTTTCCAGGTTTTGGAAATAAGTGATAATCTAAAGCAGCTTTTTTTAGGTCCATATTAAAGTTAACCTTTACTCAAGCTCATTTCGATAGTGATGATCATCTGTGATGCATAAACCTAATCGCCATTCCATAGGTTTGTCCCCATAGGTAAAAGAAACGCGCTCAATACTTAATAAAGGATCCTTGTCGTTAACACTTAATATTTTTGCAATTTTAGAATCCGCACTTATAGCTTTGAGTCGCTCTTCAGCACGCACCATTCTTATTCCATATTGCGTTTCATAAAGGCTATATAAAGATCCTTGTTTTTCAATAATCTTTTGTCGATTCAATCCTTTGAAAGATGAAACAGGGACAACAATATGATCATAGATTAAAGGTCTGTCTGAAAAAGTTAATACACGTTTAATAACAAATATGGCGGTACCAACTTTAATATCCAAGCATTTAGAAATCTCTTTATCTGCTTTAGATTTAGTAAAAGATAAGAGTGAATTTTTAAGTAACTCTTTACTGCCATCTTCTGCCGTCAGCCTTAAAAATCGAAGCTGTATTTTTTCTTCTTCATGCGTAGCAACAAAGGTACCTTTACCCTGCCTTCTTATTAATATTTTTTCATTAGCCAAGGAGTCAATTGCTTTACGAACGGTGCCTTGACTTACTTTAAATCGAAAAGCAAGATCAAACTCGCTCGGTATACTCTCTCCTGGTTTCCATTCACCTTGAATAAGGCTTTGCGTAATTAATACTTTGATCTGCTCATATAAGGGCCTGTAATTGGGGGAAGTTTGAAGCTTATCCATCTTTAATTAAACCTTAATTCACATTATTAAGGGAATTTATATCATAGACATTTTTATATGTCTATTGTTTTATATCTTATATAAGACATAAGATATGTTGACAATTCTAAAATAAGCTTTATATAATCATCAGTAACAATTTCCTATCTTAAATAAAGGCCTATCGATGGACACACATTTTCGTCCAAGAAGATCGATGTTATATGTTCCAGGATGCAATAGGCATTACCTCGAGCGCGCAAGAACACTTCATGCGGATTCAGTCATTCTAGATTTAGGTGACCCTATTCTCGTTGAATGTAAAGAAGAATCTCGAGCTAATGTTGTGGAATTCGTAAATCAAGGTGGATATGGAGCAAGAGAAGTCGTTGTCCGTGTCAATGATTTAGACTCTCCATGGGGGTCTGACGATATTAAAGCCATAGCCCAAACAAAGGCCGATGCGATTCTTTTTCCTAATATTGAGTCAAAGGAAGATGTGGATCTCGCTCTCAATGAACTCGATCAAGCAGGAGGCGGAGACTTACCAATTATGGTGATGATTGAAAGTCCGATAGCTGTACTTAATGCTAAAGAAATTGCCAGCGCATCTGATCGTATAGCATGCATTGTCATGGCAACTTCAGATCTTATATCGCAACTTCATGCTAGAGTTACTCCAGAACGATCAGCTGTGCTTACCTCTTTATCGCTTGTGATTCTAGCAGCCCGCGCATATGGTAAAGCCGTCGTAGATGGAATTGCTAGTGATTTTAAGAATATGCATGCTTTTGAATATGCATGTCGACTCGGGAGAGACATGGGGTTTGATGGAAAATCTTTAGTTCATCCGGTTCAAATCGCTTATTGTAATGACGCCTATACTCCAAAGGTGACTGAAGTTGAATATGCTATTGAAATAATTAAAAGTTTAAAGGCAGCCAATGAATCAGGCAAAGGAACTGTTGTGGTTAACGATAGGCTGGTGGAGCACCATAACGTAAGAGCAGCTGAACGTCTTCTTAAATTACATGAAATGATATTGGAGCTTGAAGCAAAATATGAATAGCACCTCCCAAAAAATTAATGAAGGTAATTTTTTTGAAGATTTCTCGATTGGACAAGAAATTTTTCATGCAACCCCTCGGACTATTACCAATGGAGATAGCGCCCTTTATATTGCATTAACTGGTAGTCGCCACCCTATTGCATCCGCATCAACTGTTGCGGAATCCTTAGGTTATTTAAGCCAACCTATTGACGATTTGTTAGCATTTCATATTGCATTCGGTAAAACAGTTCCAGAAATTTCTGTAAACGCTATAGCGAATCTAGGCTATGCAAATGTTCGATTCATTAATCCAGTTTATCCTAACGATACGCTATATACAAAAAGCACCATCATTGGCTTAAAAGAAAATTCCAATAAGAAATCTGGAATTGTGTACGTGCAATCAAATTCATTTAATCAGAAAAATGAAGAAATTATCAGTTGGATCAGATGGGTTATGGTTCATAAAAAAAATATGAGCTTTACACCTCAAAAAAATCTAATTCCTGATTTACCAGAATCAGTGGTATTAGATAAATTACCTATTCCTTCTTTTTTTAATGGAAATGCGTTTAATACTCGTTGGACAAAAAGTGACAACTTATGGGAGCACTATAAAAAAGGTGAAGTGATATACCACCCCTCAGGCATGACAGTGAGCGACACCGATCATACGCTTGCGACGAAACTCTATCAAAATAATGCACGACTTCATTTTGATGATTTTATGATGAAAAAAACCTCTATGGGTAAACGGCTTATATATGGTGGTCATGTTATTTCAGTCTGTAAAAATCTAAGTTACGATGGGCTTGAAAATTCACTTGCTATATTAGCGATCAATGGTGGAACGCATAGCAATCCGACTTTCGGAAATGACACTCTATATGCTTCAACTGAAATATTAGACAAATGGGAAATACCGTATCGAAGCGATATTGGTGTATTACGTTTACGTTTGATTGGTTATAAAAATATGGAACTCGATGCATTTAAAAAATTAATGCCTATTGAAAATAAAAATTATCATGAACACATTGTTCTTGATCTTGATTACAGCATTCTAATGCCAAGAAAAAAAGGATAGTTATGAACACGCATCCAAGTGAAGCATTATTTAGTGGGGAAAAATTAATTCCTATTATTCCTTCATGTGAACATTTTGCAGGAAGTGAAAAATTAATTCTTAAGGCACTTCAACTTCAGGATTCAATCGGTCAAATTTTTGATGTCACATGTGATTGTGAAGATGGAGCAGCTGCTGGCCAAGAAGAAGAACATGCAAAAATGATTGTAAAAATTCTTAATAGTGAAGTAAACAAATATGGGATGGCTGGGGCGCGTATTCATGACTATACGCATGCTTCCTGGAAAAAAGATGTAGAAATCTTAGTTCAAGGTCTAGGCAATAAACTCAGTTATATCACTATTCCAAAATCAACAAATGCCAAACAGGTTAAAGAGATGATTAGTTATATCCAACAAATCGCGCAATTGCATCAAATTAAGCGAGAGATCCCTATTCATGTTCTTATTGAAACTCATGGCGCATTAGAGGAAATTAATGAAATTGTAAAATTGCCTTGGATTCAAGTTTTAGACTTTGGATTGATGGACTTTGTTAGTGCACATCAAGGAGCTATTCCTGCTTCAGCTATGCGCAGCCCGCAACAATTTGAACACAAACTCCTAATAAGGGCGAAGAGTCAAGTTGTAGCTGCCGCCCTAGCTCACGGAATTGTTCCTGCTCATAATGTTACTTTAGATCTAAAAAATACAGATGTAACTTATGCGGATGCTTATAAAGCCAGAAATGAATTTGGCTTTTTAAGAATGTGGAGTATTTACCCCACACAAATTGAAGCAATCGTAAATGCTATGAAGCCAAATTTTGATGAAGTGCTTGATGCAGCCTATATTTTGCTTGAAGCTCAAAAAGTCAATTGGGGTCCTATCCAATACAAGGGGGAATTACATGATCGTGCAACCTATCGTTATTTTTGGACCATATTGCAAAAAGCTAAAGTTTCCAATGTCTCTATTCCAGAAGATGCTCTAAAAGCATTTTTTAATTAAGGTAAATAATAAAAATGAGTGCTGGCGAAAAATTTAGAAAAGCATTAATTGAAGAAAAGCCACTTCAAATAATTGGCACTATAAATGCTTACCATGCATTACTAGCTTCTCACTCAGGATTTAAAGCAATTTATTTGTCTGGTGGAGGTGTTGCTGCAGGTTCTCTAGGTGTTCCTGATTTAGGCATAAGTACACTTGATGATGTATTAATAGATGTAAACCGAATTACTAATGTTACTGATACCCCTCTTCTCGTTGATATTGATACAGGCTTTGGAGGTGCATTCAATATTTCCAGAACCATTAAATCAATGATCAAAGCTGGCGCAGCCGCTGTTCATATTGAAGATCAGGTTCAGGCAAAACGCTGTGGTCATCGCCCTAATAAAGCAATTGTATCAAAAGAAGAGATGGTGGATCGAATTAAAGCTGCAGTAGATGCAAAAACTGATGATCGATTTGTAATTATGGCAAGAACAGATGCTCTTGCGATTGAAGGTCTTGAAGCTTCAATTGATCGCGCCAAATCATATATTGAAGCTGGTGCAGATATGATCTTTCCGGAAGCAATGACAGATATTACGATGTATAAACGTTTTTCTGAAGCAGTAAATGTTCCTATCCTGGCAAACATAACAGAATTTGGACAAACACCTTTGTTTACTCGTGAGGAATTAAAATCACAATCCGTTGATATGATCCTTTATCCCCTTTCTGCATTCAGAGCTATGAATAAAGCAGCATTGAATGTTTACGAAGTTATAAAAAAAGAAGGTACTCAACAAAACGTCCTTGCAACAATGCAAACTCGAGCAGAACTCTATGATCATCTTGGTTACCATGCCTTTGAAACAAAATTAGATGATCTTTTTTCAAGGTCTTAATCTAGGGAGTTATTCATGAATACCAATGTTGAACCTAAAAAGAAAAAAGGTGTTGCTTTAGCTGGTGTCGCCGCAGGGACAACTGCAGTTTGTACAGTAGGTCATACTGGCAATGATCTTCATTATCGTGGCTACGACATTCTAGACCTTGCAAAATTTGCAACATTTGAAGAAGTAGCCTACTTATTGATTTACGGAAATTTACCTTCTCAAAATGAGCTTGATGCATACAAAGAAAACTTAAAAAAACTGCGCGATATTCCAAAAGCATTAAAAGAAATTCTAGAAAAAATTCCAAAAAATGCACATCCAATGGATGTGATGAGAACTGCCTGTTCTGCTCTAGGAACACTCGAACAAGAAAGTTTAGATCGAAATATAAAAGGCACACAATTAATTGGTGACCGGCTTATTTCCTGCTTTCCTGGTATTTTAATTTACTGGTATCACTTTTCACATTCAGGAAAAAGAATATCTCTCGAGACAAATCAAGATTCTATCGCTGGTCATTTCCTTGAATTGCTTCATGGAAAATCGCCAACAGCACTGCAAATTAAAGCAATGAACTGTTCATTAGTTCTTTATGCTGAACATGAATTTAATGCATCTACGTTTACAGCTCGGGTGATAGCTGGAACATTATCGGATTTATATTCTTGCATTACTGGTGCAATTGGTGCATTAAGAGGGCCTAAACACGGTGGTGCAAATGAAGCTGCTATGGAAATTATTAGCCGCTATAAAAGTGCAGATGATGCTGAAAAAGATATTATGAAGCGTATCGGAAATAAGGAAATTATTATTGGTTTTGGCCATCCTGTTTATACAATTGCTGATCCAAGAAATGAATCTATTAAGCAGGTTAGCAAATCTTTATCAGAAGACACAGGCAATATGAATCTTTTTGAGATTTCATCTCGCCTTGAAGAAGTGATGTGGCGAGAGAAAAAAATGTTTCCTAATTTAGATTGGTATAGTGCTTCAAGTTACCATCTCATGGGAATTCCAACAGAAATGTTTACTCCCATCTTTGTGATTTCAAGAACCACTGGTTGGATTGCACATGTTATTGAGCAGCGTATTGATAACAAAATTATTCGCCCCAATGCAGAGTACACAGGTCCAGATAATCGAAAATTTATACCTATAAATGAAAGATAATTATGTCTAATCATATCTCAAATAATCGACCTAATCCTGATCAAGTTATTGTTGATATTGCAACTTATGTAGATGACTTTGAAATTACATCAAAAGAAGCTATTGAAACAGCAAGGTACTGTCTATTAGATACTTTAGGATGCGGTTTTGAAGCCCTTCAATATCCAGCCTGTACAAAATTATTAGGTCCCATAATTAAAGGAACTTTAGTACCTGATGGTGTAAAAATTCCAGGAACAAATTATCAGCTCGATCCAATTCTAGCAGCATTTAATATTGGCGCTATGATTCGCTGGTTGGATTTCAATGATACCTGGCTCGCTGCTGAGTGGGGTCACCCTTCAGATAACTTAGGCGGAATCCTCTCAGCTGCTGACTACGTATCAAGAAAAAATATAAAGGAAGGAAAAAGTTCATTAAAAATTCTTGATGTTCTCAATGCAATGATTAAAGCCCATGAAATTCAAGGCATTTTAGCGCTAGAAAATAGTTTTAATCGCGTTGGTTTAGATCATGTCATTTTAGTAAAAATTGCTTCAACTGCAGTTGTTACAAAACTTTTAGGTGGAAATAAAAACGATATTATTAATGCACTTTCAAATGCAATCATAGATGGGCAAAGTTTACGAACTTATAGACATAGTCCAAATACAGGTTCAAGGAAGTCCTGGGCAGCTGGGGATGCAACATCAAGAGCTGTTCGCCTAGCATGGATGACTCTACAAGGTGAAATGGGATACCCATCTGCACTTACTGCAAAGACATGGGGATTTTATGATGTATTATTCAAAGGAAATTCATTTAAATTTCAGCGTCATTATGGAAGTTATGTTATGGAAAATGTACTTTTCAAAATTTCTTTTCCAGCCGAATTTCATGCACAAACCGCTGTTGAAAGCGCGTTTTCACTTCACAAAAATGAATCCCAAAAATTAGATACTTTAGAAAAAATTAATGCAATCGAAAAAATTGTAATTCGAACTCACGAGTCAGCTATTCGAATTATTGATAAACAAGGTTCACTTGATAATCCAGCGGACAGAGATCACTGTATTCAATATATGACAGCTGTTGCTTTGCTTTGTGGGCAATTAACAGCTCAAGACTATGAAGATGAAAAAGCAAAAGATCCCCGTATTGATGCTCTGCGAAATAAAATGGTTTGTATAGAAGATCCACAATATACCAAGGATTACTTAGATCCCGAGAAAAGATCTATTGCTAATGCTATTCAAATTTTTTACAAAGATGGGTCGATTTCTCAAGAAGTTGCAGTTGAGTATCCTATTGGTCATCGCAAAAGAAGAAATGAAGGCATCCCTGAATTAATTAAAAAATATAAAATAAATTTAGCTCGTATATTTGATCAACCTAAACAAAAGGAAATTCTGGATCTCTGTTTGGATCATGATCAATTTCTTAAAACTGATGTAATAAAATTTATGGATATGCTTGCTAAATAAAAAAATTCTAAGAGAGGGACAATGGCGGAAGGGGCGGGATTCGAACCCGCGTTAGGTTATTCACCTAAACACGCTTTCCAGGCGTGCGACTTAAACCGCTCATCCACCTCTCCGAAACCGCCCATTATACGGTTCGAAGAGTATGGGATGTTTTCTTGTCTTTTCCTTGATCCTAGAGCGATTGCTTTAATTGCTCCAAGATGGCGGGGTTCTCAAGCGTTGAGGTGTCTTGCGTAATGTCTTCACCCTTCGCAATCACACGCAAGAGACGACGCATAATTTTTCCGGAGCGAGTCTTTGGCAAGTTATCACCAAAGCGCACATCTTTTGGCTTTGCGATCGGACCAATCTCTTTTGCAACCCAATTTCTTAACTCGGTTGCTATCTTCTTAGCCTCTTCACCTTCAGGACGTTTGCCTTTGAGAACCACAAATGCGCAAATGGCTTCACCAGTCATCTCATCAGGACGACCAACCACAGCTGCTTCCGCGACTAGTGGGTTTGCAACCAGAGTCGATTCGATTTCCATCGTACCCATGCGATGTCCGGAGACATTCAGTACGTCATCGATACGACCAGTAATCGTGAAGTAGCCTGTATCCTTATTCCGAATAGCACCATCACCCGCTAGATACAGTTTGCGTCCAAACTCATCGGGGAAATAGGCTTTCACAAAACGATCGGGGTCTCCCCAAATTGTCCGAATCATCGATGGCCATGGTCGCTTCACCACCAAGATACCACCCTGCCCGTTAGGCATATCGTTGCCAGTCTCATCCACAATTGCCGCCATAATGCCGGGCAATGGCAAGGTACACGATCCAGGCACCAATGGTGTTGCACCTGGTAATGGAGTAATCATGTGACCACCTGTTTCGGTTTGCCAGAAGGTATCGGCAATTGGGCAGCGCTTGCCACCGACATTCTCGTAGTACCACATCCAAGCTTCTGGA
>DOEL01000005.1 GCA_003533095.1 Methylophilaceae bacterium
GCTGCTGCTGCAATTGCTGCAAATGGCACCCCTGTTTTTGCGATTAAAGGTGAAACGCTTGAGCAGTACTGGGATTTCACTCACCGTATTTTTGAATGGGCTGATGGCGGCTATACCAATATGATTTTAGATGATGGTGGTGATGCCACTTTACTTCTTCATTTAGGGACACGTGCAGAAAAAGATGCTTCAGTGATTGCTAAGCCTTCAAGCGAAGAAGAGGTTTCACTTTTTAATTCAATCAAACAAAAACTAGCGATAGATCCGCATTGGTATTCTGTAAGACTTCAACATATTAAAGGTGTTACCGAAGAGACGACGACAGGTGTTCATCGTTTATATCAAATGCATAAAGAAGGTAAATTAGCTTTCCCTGCTATCAATGTAAACGATTCAGTGACTAAATCTAAATTCGATAATCTTTATGGTTGTCGTGAGTCTTTAGTCGATGCTATCAAGCGTGCAACCGATGTCATGATCGCAGGTAAGATAGCGGTTGTGGCTGGATATGGTGATGTAGGCAAGGGTTCAGCTCAAGCACTTCGCGCCCTATCAGCGCAAGTATGGGTGACTGAAATTGATCCTATTTGTGCTCTTCAAGCAGCGATGGAGGGTTATCGCGTGGTCACTATGGATTACGCAGCGGAGCATGCTGATATTTTTGTCACAGCAACAGGTAATTATCATGTGATTACGCATGACCATATGTCGCGCATGAAAGATCAAGCGATCGTTTGTAATATCGGCCATTTTGATAATGAAATTGATGTTGCGTCATTAAGTGATTGCACATGGGAAGAAATTAAGCCGCAAGTAGACCACGTAATTTTCAAAGATGGCAAACGTATCATCTTGCTTGCAAAAGGAAGGCTTGTGAACTTGGGTTGTGGTACAGGCCATCCAAGTTATGTGATGAGCTCATCTTTTGCAAATCAAACGATTGCTCAAATTGAATTGTTTGCGCATTCTGAGAAATATCCTGTGGGCGTATATACTTTACCAAAACACTTGGATGAAAAAGTTGCCCGCTTACAATTGAAAAAATTAAATGCTCAACTTACAAAGTTATCAGAAGCGCAAGCAAAGTATATTGGTGTTAAAGAAGAAGGACCTTATAAACCCGAGCACTATCGTTACTAATTATGCCTAAAAAAATTTCTTACAGTTTTGAGTTTTTTCCTCCGAATACACCGGAAGGGATAAAAAACTTAGCAGACACGCGTCAGCAGCTATCCGTATTCAAGCCCGAATTTTATTCGGTCACATTTGGTGCGGGTGGCTCAACACGTGATCGAACCCTTGAAACTGTATTAGAAATAAAAAAAGAAGGCTTTAATGCAGTGCCACATATTTCAGGAATTTCATCGACAAAGGCAGAAATTAAAACTTTACTCGATCAATATCAACAACATAACATTAGACATCTCGTGGCCTTGAGAGGCGATGTGCCACAGGGCGAGGTTCCAAGTGGAGAATTTCGCCATGCCAATGAATTAGTGAGTTTCATCCGACAAGAAACGAATGATTATTTTCATATTGAGGTGGCAGCTTATCCTGAATATCATCCTGAGGCAGCCTCAGCACAAATAGATATTCAAAACTTTAAAAATAAAGTGGCTGCGGGAGCTAATTCAGCAATTACACAATTCTTTTTTAATGCTGATGCTTACTTTAGATTTATGGATGAATGTTTGATTGCAGATATTGATGTTCCCGTTATTCCAGGCGTGATGCCAATCTACAACATTAAGCAATTAGCCCGTTTTGCTTCTAATTGTGGCGCAGAAATACCTCGATGGCTTAGAATTAAATTGGAAAGTTATGGAGACGATTTACCTTCTTTAAGATCATATGGCGTAGATGTGATATCTGAACTTTGTGAAGTTTTGATTGGATGGGACGTTCCGAGCTTACATTTCTATACGTTAAATCAAGCAGGTATTATTTCCCGCATCATTCAAAATATAGAAGGTGCTTAGTGTAAAACTAAATTGTGATCTTGATAGATTGCATCTTCTATAAATAAGAAGTCCTTTTCACGACCCTCATTCCAAAGAGCCATCATTACAATCCAGCGCATTTCTTCAATATTAATATGTTCTTGTTTGAGAGCCATCGCGCGATCGAGAATAATTTCTCGTTCATTTGCATCTAAAACTTTGGCTTGTTCTAGGAATAATACAAAACCTAAACTTTCAGCGCTTATTTTCTTTTGTTCATTGTCCGAGTACATGCGATATCCAAGAGAAGTACAGGCGCTATTTTTTACAGGGATAGCATTTGTCATTGCTTTTAATTGATTAAACCAAGTAAAGGCATTTTCAATATCTTGATTATCAAATCCTGCAGCTTCAAGTTCTGCAGTAATGCTTTTAAAGTCAGGTAAATTTTGTGTGCTCAGATAATTTTCAAACATATAAATAAGCAGTTCTAGCATAAAGATTCCTTTACGATAGTGAATGAAAAATGGATTAAAAGTAAGTGAAAGCTAAATGAATTTGAGTCAGGTAATTGAGCTATTAGCAAAGTATAATATTCTTTATATGTCTAATAAGTTTAAGGTGTTTAGGCCTTGTAGATAAGTTATCAGCAAAAAATAAAATAATCAACATTTATGGCAATTTTAAGTATTTTAAATTATCCCGATCCGAGATTGCATACCATTGCAAAACCAATTGAAGCTGTGGATAACTCGATTAGAAAGCTTATCGATGACATGGCTGAAACGATGTATGCTGCGCCTGGTATAGGGTTGGCTGCAACCCAGGTGAATCGTCATCTTCAATTAATTTTGGTAGATATTTCTGAAACAAAAGATAGCTTAAAGGTTTTTATAAATCCTAAGATTATTGAATCATCAGGACAGCAATCATATGAAGAAGGTTGTTTGTCGGTACCCGATGTTTTCGAGTCAGTCACTCGCGCCGAACGTATTAAGGTAGCCGCTCTTGATCGAGAAGGAAAATCTTTTGAGCTAGAAGCAGAAGGTTTATTGGCCGTTTGTATTCAGCATGAAATGGATCATCTTTTAGGCAAAGTATTCGTAGAATACTTATCTCCGTTAAAGCGCAGCCGTATTAAAACAAAAATGAAAAAACGTGCTAAAGAGCATTTAGTAAATACTTAACTCGGCAAAATTTATATCGTGAACTCATTAAAAATTATTTTTGCTGGCACGCCAGATTTTGCTGTGCCAGCCTTACAGGCGCTTCATGATAAAGGTTATAAAGTCGTTGGTGTATTAACTCAGCCAGATAGGCCATCAGGTCGAGGTCTTAAGCTCCATCCAAGCGCTATAAAGTTGAAAGCCAATACATTAGGCATCCCTGTATATCAGCCTTTAGAATTAAAAAGTAAAGAGTCATACGAGGCGTTAGCTGCGATTGATTTTAATGTGATGATCGTGGCGGCTTATGGACTTATTATTCCTCAAGCTATTCTGGATTTAGCTTCAATGGGTTGTTTTAATATACATGCATCACTTTTACCAAGATGGCGAGGGGCTGCTCCAATTCATCGAGCTATTTTGATGGGAGATAAAACAACTGGAGTCACTATTATGCGCGTAGTTCAAAAATTAGACGCAGGTGACATGATCAAAAAAATTGAAATTCAAATTAGCGAAAAGGACACAACAGAAGAATTAACAAAAACGCTTGCGAAATTAGGAGCGCAATTAATGACAGAAGTGATGGAGGAGTTAAGCGTGAAAGGAGAGCTTAAATCCACACCGCAAGATGAAACATATGTAACTTACGCAGAAAAGGTGACTAAAGAGGAGTCAAAAATCAATTGGCACGATTCCTCTAAAGTTATTGCAAGAAAAATTAGAGCATTTAATCCATTTCCAGTTGCACAAACAGAATATCGAGAAGTTGTTTGTAAAATTTGGGATGCAGAAATTGCTTTAGATAGTAATCAGGATGCCAAGGTAGGCCAGCTAATTAAATTAGATGAATTTATTCATGTGAAATGTGGTGAAGGTGTTTTGGTAATTAAAGAGCTTCAAATGCCCGGAGGTAAAAGACTTAAGTCTAAAGAATTTATTCTGGGACATCGACCCATTTTAGGGGACGTCTTTAAGTCGTAATTATTTTGCATCAATCCCAACTTACTGCAGCCGATTGCGTGTCTGAAGTTATAAGAGGACACAACTTAAATCATGTATTTGAAAGACATTTTGATCAACATCTTCACATTACGGCTCAACAGAAATCAGTTGCGATTTTTTTAGCATATGGCGCTATTCGTTTTTTAGGTGAAAATCAATTTTTTATTCGTAAGCTCATCAATAAAAAGATAACAAATAAAAAGATTGAAGCATTGCTTTGCGTGGCTTTATATCAATTGAATCACGATCAATCTAGAGATTTTACTGTAGTGAATGAGGCAGTAGAAGCTGCTAAATTGATTAATAAATCCTGGGCTGGATCTTTTGTAAACGGAGTATTAAGAAATTTTATTCGTCAAAAAGAAAAGCTGCAAACAGAATTAAAAAGTCATGAAGAGGCTTTTTACTCTTACCCTTTGTGGTGGATTAAGCTTATTAAGGATCATTACCATAAAGATTGGGAAAGCATATTGCTATATGGAAATAAGCATCCTCCACTAACTTTAAGAATTAATATAAGAAAAATAAATCTCAAGCAATATGAAGAAAAACTAAAATCTGAAGCCATTCCTTATCGAATTTTGGGGGATGTTGCATTGGAGTTGACACAGCCTATCGCTGTAGAAAAAATACCAGGATTTATAGATGGTGAAGTATCTGTTCAAGACTTTGGTGCTCAACTTGC
>DOEL01000027.1:0-5729 GCA_003533095.1 Methylophilaceae bacterium
GATAAAAATCTTCAAGGTAAAACATATTTTTACGTCACGTTTAACAATAAATTAAGATTTGACTCAAGACTTATTGTATCTGCATCCCAATCGATGAATACCATCGAATCAAGTAAATATTTATTTATACCTAAAGAATCTATTGTTTGGAATGCTGGTAAGGCATGGGTTTACATAAAAATTGCTGAAGATAAATTTGTTAGAAAAGCTATTGAGACAAACAATGAAGATAATGACGGCTGGATGATCAAAGAAGATCAAATCAAAGAAAATGATGAAATTGTCTTAAGCGGGTCACAGCTTATGCTTTCAGAAGAGTTTAAATATCAAATTAAAAACGAGAATGACGACTAAATCATTATGATGTCGTCCATCGTAAAATTTTCAATTCGTTATACTGGTGTAATTATAGGCCTTGCTTGCATTTCAATTATCTTTGGGCTATACCAAATTACCCGAAGTCCATTGAATGTTTTTCCAGAATTTTCTCCAACCCAAGTCATTATTCAAACTGAATCGCCAGGATTATCTGCCGACTTAGTAGAATCTTTAGTAACTCAGCCTATCGAAAAAAATTTAGGTGGCACTATTGGCATTGAAACGATTCGCTCACAATCGATTCCAGGACTTTCGGTTATTACAATTATTTTCGATGAAAATACTGACATTTTTCGAAATCGCCAAGTCATTTCTGAAAGACTTTCTTCGATCGCCACAAATATGCCATCAGGTATTGTACCGAAAATTACGCCTCTCACTTCGTCAGCTTCATCAGTTCTAGGCATTGGAGTTACATCAGAAGAGAAATCATTAAATGAAATAAGAACAGCTGCAGATAGGATTGTCATCCCACATCTTTTATCCATTCCTGGTGTCGCAGATGTGAACGTCTTCGGAGGAAAAGTTAAACAATATCAAATTGAAATTAATCCAGAAAAACTAATTCAACACAATTTATCAATTGAAGAAATTTTACTGGCAGCTGAAAAATCAACTGGCATTCGTGGAGCTGGGTTTATAGAAAATAATAATCAACGCATCATTGTTAATACTGAGGGCCAATCTAAAACTATAGAAGATATTGCAAAGACACCAATCATTAATTCTAGAAATCAAATTGTTTATGTCAAAGATATTGCAGAAGTTAAAGAAGGCTCATTACCTTCAATCAGTGGCGCGTCAATAAATGGCCAGGAAGGCGTTTATCTCTCAGTTCAAGGTCAGCTTGGGTCGGATACTTATAAATTAACACACTTAATTGAAGATGCACTTAAGGATATCGAGCCTACATTGGCTTCTCAAAAAATTAATCTCCATCCAAAATTATTTAGGCCAGCTAACTTTATCAATGCTTCAATCCAGGGTGTGCGCTTTGATATCTTAGTTGGTTCATTTTTAGTAATCGTGATTCTATTTTTATTTTTATTTAACTTCAGGACAGCTTTTATTTCAGCCACAGCAATACCGCTATCGCTACTTACAGCAATTTCTGTTTTAAGTTACTTTAATCTTGGTTTAAATATTATGGTTCTGAGTGGGCTTGCAATTGCTTTAGGTGAAGTGGTGGATGATGCGATCATAGACTCTGAAAATATCTTTAGACGACTTAAGGAGAATCTCAGAAGTAAAACACCATTACCTATTAGATCTGTAGTATACGAAGCCTCTATGGAAGTAAGAAATTCTGTTGTATATGCAACCGTTATTGTTGCAACTGTATTTCTTCCTCTTCTATCGCTGAATGGCGTTGCTGGAAAACTGTTTAGTCCGTTAGGTATTGCTTATATTTCATCTATCTTAGCCTCTCTTGTAGTAGCTCTAACTGTTACGCCTGCACTTTCATATTTACTTCTGGGCTCTTCTAAACTTAAAACAAATGAATCTCCTGTGATTAGCAAAATAAAAGAAAAATATATTTCCGTTTTATACAAAATTGAAAAACGGTCAACCGCAATCATTATTTTATCATTTTCACTAATTGTGCTCGGCTTAACCTTAATACCGCTTTTCAAAACACAATTTATTCCAGCACTTCATGAAGGTCATTTCATCATGCATATGACTTCACTTCCTGGTACCTCAGAAAAAGAGTCTTTAAGGATTGGTAATGAGGTATCTAAAAAAATTAGATCTATTCCTGGTGTTGTTTCTGTAGCTCAATGGGTTGGTCGCTCCCCCATGGGTGCAGACACCTTTGGTACACACTACAGTGAGTTTGAAATTGAATTAAAAGAACTTGACGGCCCTGAGCAAAATGCTGTTTTAAATAATATTAAAAATATTATTGAAGGTGAATCAAACGAAAAAGTCGATATTGAAAAATCAGAGAAAGGCTATGTAGGTCTTAATTTTGCTATTAATACATTTTTAACGGAACGTATTGAAGAAACTATATCTGGCTATCACTCTTCAGTTGTGATTAATGTTTTTGGAAACAATCTTGATACCATCGATCAAGATTCACAAAAAATTTCATACGAGTTAGCTAAGATCAAAGGCGTCAAAAACATCAATCTCGTCTCGCCAGCGGGAACGCCACAAATTACAATCCACTTTCTCCCTGACAAATTAAGTCAATGGGGCATCCAAAAAACTGATCTTTTGAACATTATTAGGGCAGCTTATGAAGGCTTTCCTGTTGCACAAATTTATGAGGGTAATGCACCTATAAATATCTCGGTTATTTTAAACAAAGATTATCGAGATGATATTACGGACATTGAAAAGCTCCCCATCACAACACCAGAAGGTAAAATTATTCATCTGGGCCAGGTCGCATATATTGCTCAAGAAAATGGGCGCTCTAAAATTCTTCATCAAGGTGGAAAGAGAATACAAACAATTACTGCAGATATTGACCAAAGAGATATTACTGATTTCGATCAAGAGCTGAAAGCCAAACTTAAAACTCTAAAGTTAAACCCTGGTAATTATTATGAGATTACTGGGGAAGCAGAGGCAAATGCAAAATCTCAAGAAGAGCTTATTGTTCATTCAATCATTGCAGGAGCAGCAGTTCTTCTCATGTTATACATTGCATTTGGTAATTTAAGGAATTTAATGCTTACATTATTCAATCTTCCTTTTGCTCTCATAGGTGGAGTGATCGCTGTAATGTTTAATGCAGGTTGGATTTCTATTGGCTCTCTTGTCGGATTTGTGACGCTTTTCGGTATTACTTTAAGAAACTCTATTATGCTGATATCGCATTATCAGCACCTTGTCGATTTTGAAGGTTGTACATGGAATTTAGAGACATGCATTAAAGGAGCCTCTGAAAGATTACCCTCAATTTTAATGACAGCTATTGTAACCGCTTTAGGTTTGCTTCCATTGGCATTAGGAAGCGGTCAGCCCGGAAAAGAGATTGAAGGCCCTATGGCTACAATCATTGTTGGAGGGCTTGTAACTTCAACCATATTAAATCTATTAATTTTGCCAAGCATCATGTTGCATTTCGGAAAATTTATCAAAACAGATTAAATCAATCTTTGTTAAAGAAATTTATCCACTTTTTAATATTTGATGCTTTAAATGCAATTTCGTTAAACTCATTCTTTGAATTTGACTGTGCCACAATCCCACCGCCTGAATAAAAATGAAGCTTATTATTTTTTCTTACTAATGTTCGAATTGCAATATTAGTATCCATATTATGATTAAACCCAATATATCCAATGCTTCCGCAATATATATCTCGCTTATGCGGCTCTAATTCAGAAATAATTTCCATAGACCTTACTTTTGGCGTGCCGGTAACTGAACCACCGGGAAAGCAATCTTTAAGCATTTTTACAAGTGACGAATCAGGTTTTAGTCTACCTTCGATAGTACTTTCTAAATGGTGCACATTACTATAGGACTTCAATTCACAAAGTGCTTTAACATTTACACTTCCTGGAATACAATTTTTACTAAGATCATTGCGAAGCAAATCAACAATCATTAAATTCTCGGCACGATCTTTTTCACTCGCAAGTAACTTTTCTGCATTTACTTTATCTTTTTCGGGATTAGTATCTCTTGGTTCTGTTCCTTTAATTGGTCTAGTCTCTACACGTTCACTATTAGACTTAATAAATCTCTCTGGCGATCCACATAAGATATCAAAATCATCAAAATGAAAATAAGCCATAAAAGGTGCGCGGTTAATCTCCCTAAGTTTTTTGTATCCAGTCCAACTATTCCCCTCACAAGAAACGATATATTTGTTTGATATATTTATCTGATAGACATCTCCCTCTTTAATGAAAGATAAAATTTTATTAACTATGACATCGTATGCTTCATAGTTTAATAGGGATTTAATATTTGAATTAATTTTAAATATTTGATTATCAGGACGTACACTTTTTAATTTTTTAGTGAGTGTCGTTAAATAATCTTTTGTGTCTTTATTGATCAGATGAGATGCAATACAGGCAGTCTTTTCTTTGTGATCTACAATCAGAGCCCAGTCGTATATACCAATCATCATCAAAGGCATTCCAACAAAGTCCTTATTGTCTTTAATAGACGATTGGGTTAATTCATATGAAAAATAACCTAAGGCTCCGCCTGCAAAAGGCAAAGATGTATCTTGGACATCAAAACGTGCAAGAATTTTCTCTAAAACATCGAAAGCATTTTCATTAAAAATAATTTTTTGATTATTTTCTTCAATAAATACCGCATTTTCTTCTGCAATAATTTTTATAAATGGATTGCTTACGATAATGTCGTATCTGGACTTTTCATCAATATTTTCATCGAGATCATCATAAATTCCACTATCCAAATAACAAGACCATGGATCATTGGCAATAGCCTCAAAATAAAGTGAGCTGTCTGATAAGTAAGGTAAGGTAATGAGGTATGTATTATTCAACGGCTGTTGATATCTAAACTTATAATTCAAAATTATATGCCGATTAAATAATTAAGGGCGCCTATAGCGCCCTTAATTATTTATAGAAAATTTTAATTCCTATTTGTTCTTTCGATGGCCAAAAAGTAGCCATAAAGTTAAAACGATTGTAAAAACTAACATGCCCGCAAATAAAGCATAATGTTCGTAAGCACACTGATTTGCCTGATATTCGCATTTACACTCTTTGGGATGCTGAATACAAAACTGTTTATATTCGTCTTCATTCATCATCGCTACAGCATTTTCGAGCTCTAGTTTTGTCATCAATGATTACTCAAGATTTGCGTGTATAGCCCGCATACCCTCTTCTGTTAATCCTTTAGCGTGAATTAATTCAGAAATTACGGCTTCAAGATAGATCAGGGTAGATAATTCAAAAGTAGTACCCATAGGCATACCTTTAGTAAGGCCGAAAGAATCATCGTTACCAATTTGAATTGTTAGGTCAGCCATGTCAGACATAGGTGATTTATTCTTCATCGAAATTACAACAATCTTCGCACCTTTAGATTTGGCTGTTTCAAGGAGCGGTAAAAGCGTTTTTGTGCCGCCTGAACCTGAAATCACTAAAAATAGATCTCCAGCTTTAATAGCTGGTGTGACGATTTCACCTACCATGTTAACTTGATAACCGCTATGCACAAGACGCATTGCAAAGAAACGAGATACAAGGCCTGATCGACCTGCGCCACCTACGAAAATACGTCCTGCTTCATCCACAAGCTTAAGGAGTTTAGCTGCATTGCTTTGCTCAGTTACCGCTAATACGCTTGAGATTTTATCTAATAATAATTTTTGATGCATATTGAACCCTTTTATT
>DOEL01000027.1:6086-11909 GCA_003533095.1 Methylophilaceae bacterium
ATTCAGTTCATTAATAATTATTTCTTAACAATTATCCATGAGCAATTTTTGTGATTTCTGCAGCAGCAGCAGCTGGATCAGCAGCGCCGTAGATTGCAGCACCAGCAACAATAATTGCAGCGCCAGCATCTTTAACTTGCTTAGTTGTAGCAGCTTTAACACCGCCAGCTACTGAAATTTTAGCGCCTGTTTTAAGTGCAGCGATTGCAGCTAAGTCAGCAAAAGGTGTGTGACCTGCAGCTTGTGCATCAAGACCAGTGTGAACACCGATGATATGTGCGCCAGCAGCAACAGCTTCTTTAGCTAAAGCTTCTTTATTTGGAACGTTGATCATGTCAACTTGAACTTCTTTACCGTATTTCTTAGCAGCAGCGATCACGCCTTTGATTGTAGCAATACCTGAAGCACCAAGAACTGTACAAATGTCAGCACCAGCCTTGTAGAAAGGCTCAGCTTCGTATTCACCAGCGTCCATAGTCTTTAAGTCAACAAGGATTTGGTTCTTTGGGAATTTAGCGCGAAGTGTTTCAAGAAGTTTGATACCGTTGTGCTTAATGCATGGTGTACCAATTTCAAGAATGTCCACGTGTGGAGCAACCTTAGTTGCTAATGCAACTGTTGCGTCAAAATCTAATGAATCTAATGCCATTTGTGTTAAAGCCATGGTTTTTTTCTCCGTATTTATTACAAGTTTTCTAAAATAGTTCGTTGCTAAAAGGAAGTTTGAACTTCATGAAGCAGGAAATCGATCATATAGGGCTAATCGACTTGTGTCAATGATTAGCCCTACTGATTTTATAGCCATTTCTTGTCATTTTTATGACAAGAAATGATTTATAGCTTCTCGTTGAGTGCTGTTTCGAGTTTATTTTGATCCACTACGAAACCTCGAATACCCTCTGCAAGTTTCTCAGTTGCCATTGCATCTTCATTCAATGAGAAACGGAATTCATCTTCAGTCATTTTATTGGGGGCTGCTTTTGTGGCGCCACCATCTTTAAGAACGCGAGGTAAGTCACCTTGAGTTGCTTCAAGCTCTTGCAGAAGATTTGGAGCAATTGTTAAACGATCACAACCTGCTAGGGCTGTAATTTCTCCAATATTTCTAAATGAAGCACCCATCACGACGGTTTTATATCCATGTTCTTTGTAGTAAGCATAAATTTTACGCACAGATATAACGCCTGGATCATCTTCTGATGAATAGGTATTGCCTGTTTTAGCTTTATACCAATCAAGGATACGACCTACGAATGGTGAAATAAGGAATACGCCCGCTTCAGCACAAGCGCGAGCTTGGCCAAAACCAAAAAGAAGCGTTAAGTTACAGTTAATACCTTCTTTCTCTAAAATTTCACCTGCTTTAATACCTTCCCATGTTGAAGCTAGTTTAATAAGTACGCGATCTTTCTTAACGCCAGCTTCTTCATAAAGACCAATTAATTTACGTCCTTTTTTAACCATTGCATCAATATTGAAAGATAATCGCGCATCTACTTCAGTAGAAATACGGCCAGGAATATGTTTGAGAATCTCAAGACCTACAAGCACTGCTAACTTATCCGCCGCATCTTCAATTTGTTGTGCTTTATTGCTGCTTTTTGATTTTGCATAAGCAATAGCTTCTTTAATCATAGGTTCGCATTGAGGAAGCGTACTGGCCTTTAAGAGTAAAGATGGGTTTGTTGTTGCATCATAAGGTTTTACTGTTTTAATTGCTTCTACGTCACCTGTATCCGCAACGATCGTTGTCATGCCTTTTAATTGTTCTAATAGTGTTGCCATTGCTTAAAATCTCCAAAAATGATGTTTTTGAAATCGGATCTGAAATTATATATGAATTAACAAGTGATCTAGCAGATTCAACAGATGTTTTATGAGTAAATATGCATTTTTTTAAGCTTTTTTAAACGTAATATTATTCAAATTATGCATAAAACTATAAATTATCTAAATTTAACGTATTTTAAGTGATTTTAAATACATTTTAGATACAATTAAGATCATCTTATTGAATATAAACTCTATATAAAGTCGCATAAGCAGATTACGTTATTCTCGGCCAAAAACACTAATTTGTATGACTCAGGATTCAGATGACAATAAGTTGTTAATTTGGCAAAATGACGTCTTTTTATGGCATCTCACATTTAAAGATTTTTTTAGCAAACCATCTTTGTCGTGAAAACCAATTAAACTTAAAAAGCAGCAAAACTACAAATTAAATTCTTAAGTTCTTCAATCTATTAACCTAAGGGCCTTTATGTCAGCACATGTCATTCCATTAGAAAATCTTCGCAATACAGATGTGGGTTCTGTGGGAGGAAAGAATGCATCTTTGGGTGAAATGATTTCACAGCTTAATGCAAAGGGTGTCAGAGTCCCTACAGGCTTTGCAACTACAGCATTAGCATTTAGAGAATTTTTAGCCCATAACAAACTAGACGATAAGATTGCTAATGAACTAAAAACTTTAAACACCGACGATACGGATGCGCTCGCTGTCAGCGGTAAAAAAATTAGACAATGGATTATCGATACGCCCTTTCCTGCTCCCTTAGAAAAAGCGATTGAAGAAAATTACACTCGACTTACCAAGAACTCAGCTGAAGGCACTACTTTTGCAGTGAGATCTTCTGCTACAGCAGAAGATCTACCTGATGCTTCTTTCGCAGGCCAACAAGAGAGTTTTTTAAATATTCACGGTGTCGAAAATATTAAACATGCTATCAAGGAAGTTTTTGCATCGCTTTATAACGACCGTGCCATTTCTTATCGCGTGCATAAAGGTTTTGTACATGCTGATGTTGCTATTTCAGCAGGCGTGCAACAAATGGTAAGAAGTGATATTGGATGCTCTGGTGTCATGTTTACGATCGACACTGAATCAGGATTCAAAGATGTAGTTTTTATCACCGCCTCTTACGGCTTAGGCGAGACGGTAGTTCAAGGTGCTGTAAACCCAGATGAGTTCTATGTTTTCAAGCCTCTTTTAAAAGAAGGAAAGCCAGCAATTGTTAGAAGATCTATTGGATCCAAAAAAATTAAAATGGTATTTAGTGATGCTACACAAGCTGGAAAAAGTACGCATACCATTGATGTAGATTCTAAAGAAAGTGATACATTTAGCTTAAACGATGAAGATATTCTCGAGCTTGCTCAATATGCTGTGATTATAGAATCACACTACGGATGTCCCATGGATATTGAGTGGGGAAAAAATGGATTAGACGGAAAAATTTACATTCTTCAAGCGAGACCCGAAACTGTTAAATCTCAATCAAAAAATGCAGTTGAAGTTTTTAAACTAAAAGGAAGTGGAAAAGCCATTGTCGCTGGACGCGCTGTAACACAAAAAATTGGTGTCGGTCCAGTTCGCATTGTAAAAGATCCTTCTGAAATGCATGCAGTGCAACCTGGTGATATTTTGGTTGCAGATATGACTGATCCTAATTGGGAACCTGTGATGAAAAGAGCATCAGCACTTGTTACAAACCGTGGCGGTCGAACTTGTCATGCTGCCATCATTGCTCGAGAACTTGGAATTCCAGCGATTGTGGGTAGCGTGAATGCAACTGAACTTTTACAAGATGGAGACATGGTAACCGTCTGTTGTTCAGAAGGTGAAACTGGACTTGTTTTCCAAGGCGCACTTGAATACGAAGTTAATACAGAAAAAGAAACTGCCCTTCCAACGCCGCCAGTTAAAATCATGATGAACGTGGGTAACCCTGATATGGCATTTACGTTTGCACAAACTCCAAATGATGGTGTGGGCTTAGCGCGTTTAGAATTTGTTATCAATAACATGATTGGCATTCACCCAAAAGCGATATTAAATTATTCAGCGATGCCGCAAGACATTCAAAAACAAATTACTCATCGTGCACGCGGATATAAAAATCCAAAACAATTCTATATTGATAAAGTAGCGGAGGGTGTTGCAACCATTGCGGCGGCATTTTACCCAAAACCAGTTATTGTAAGAACTTCTGATTTTAAATCTAATGAATATAAAAAGTTAGTGGGTGGAGACATCTATGAACCTGATGAAGAGAATCCAATGATCGGGTTTAGAGGTGCGGCACGTTATATGTCAGAGGACTTTAAAGAATGTTTTGTCATGGAATGTCAAGCCATGAAAAAGGTAAGAGAAACTTTCGGTTTAACGAATGTAGAAATTATGATTCCATTTGTTCGAACACTAGATGAAGCTAAAGAAGTGACAAGTATTATGGCGGATAACGGCCTTAAACGAGGTGACCATGGACTTCGCTTGATTATGATGTGTGAAGTGCCATCAAATGCAATCTTAGCTGAAGCATTTCTTGAATACTTCGATGGATTCTCAATTGGATCTAATGACTTAACACAGCTTACACTTGGCACTGATCGTGACTCAGGTATTTTGGCAGATGGTTTTGACGAGAGAAATGATGCTGTGAAAGCACTTATTAAATTGGCAATCACAGCTGCTAAAAAAACAAAGAAATATATTGGGATTTGTGGGCAGGGTCCATCAGATCATCCTGACTTTGCGGAATGGTTAGTGAAAGAAGGTATTTCATCAATGTCACTGAATCCTGATACTGTGATCAGTACATGGAAACGTATTAGCCAAAAATAATGGCCCAACAAAAAAGAACAGCGTTCTTTATTTCTGATGGAACAGGCATTACCGCTGGTGCTCTTGGTCAGCTTTTAGCCCACTTTCCTGAAACACAATTTACACAAATCAGAATCCCTTTTACTGATTCTGATGCAAAAGTTGATGATGCTCAAAAACGTATCGTCAATGCAAAAATGGAAAATGGTGTAAGACCGATTGTGATTATGTCAATTGGTAACCCAAAACTACGTGCTGAACTTAAAGAAGTAGATGCTTATTACATTGATCTTTTTGATTCATTTATTGATCCTTTGGGTGTTGAATTAAAAGAAGAGCCTCTCACACGTCCTGGTGTTGCCCACAGTATGGCAGGAACTAATTATTCAGACAGAATGGAAGCAATTAATTTTGCATTAGGCCATGATGACGGTATGACACATAATGGGCTAAATCAAGCCAATGTGATTTTAGTTGGTGTATCCAGATCTGGTAAAACACCAACAAGTATTTATCTTGCAATGCAGTTTGGTATTAAAGCTGCGAACTACCCTCTAACACCAGAAGATTTTGAAAGAAAATCATTGCCGCCAATCTTGGAAGGTTATATCGATAAAATTTTTGGATTAACTATTCAGGCAGATCGTTTAAGTAGTCTTCGAAGTGAAAGAAGGCCTAATAGCACTTATGCATCACTTGAAAACTGTAAAAAAGAAATTTTAGATTGTGAAAATCTTATGAAAAGAGCTGGCATTCCATGGGCAGACTCAACCACACGATCAGTTGAAGAACTTTCAGCGATTATTTTACAAAAAATTCGTCAACCTAATACTTAAATCGCTCTACTTTAATTCCGCTTTAATTTTATCGATAATATCAGGCGAGTCAGGCGTGACATCACTTGTAAATGCGTATACTTTTTTACCCTGAGGTAAAATTAAGTATTTATGAAAATTCCATTTAGGCATTTCACCAGTCGCTTTAATCAGTTCTTGATAAAATGGGTTTGCATTCTTACCTGTCACATTTGATTTAGTTGTCATCGGAAACTCCACCGCATAAGTAAGTTTACAAAAATCTTTTACTTCCTTATCAGTCGCTAATTCTTGATTAAAGTCGTTAGATGGAAACCCAATCACAAGTAAACCTTTATCATGGTATTTTTTATATAAAGCTTCTAGGGCATTAAACTGAGGTGTAAACCCACATTTACTCGC
>DOEL01000097.1:0-736 GCA_003533095.1 Methylophilaceae bacterium
GTTTGGTCATCTTCGATATAACTCCATGAATTCATTAATTGCTTATTGTGATAATCAAAAACTCTTTTAGCAGCTTCTTCGAGTGCATCTTTTGATGCTTTGGGAAGACTTTCCAAAGCTAAATTTAATTCTTCTTTAGAAATTTCAAATTCTTCCATGCGAGAAAAATTTACATGATCAAATTTTTTTGTATATTCAATGACGGCTTGATCACCTCTTTTTTTCACATCATTTAAAATTTCTGCGACTGTTTTTTCAATTTCAGTATTTTCTTCAGCCTCAAAGAAAATAAGCTGTCTTAATTGAGCTTCAAAGCTTAAGTCTTGGGTATTTAATTTTTTAATTTGAACCATAAGAAAGATTATGCTTTTAGTGCTTTTTCAAATTGACTAAGAATAGGCTGTAAGAGTTCTCTTTTTAATTTTAATGATGCTTGATTAATGATCAATCGTGAACTGATGTCAGAAATATCCTCAACTGCAACGAGATTATTAGCTTTCAAAGTTTTACCTGTGCTCACTAAATCAACGATCACATCTGCTAAGCCTACAAGCGGTGCTAATTCCATTGAGCCATAGAGCTTAATTAAATCAATGTGCATACCTTTTTTTGCAAAATGTTCTTTGGCTACTTTTACATATTTTGTCGCGACTTTTAAGCGAACACCTTTTTGAATAGCGCCTGCATAATCAAAACCTTGTTTAGCCGCGACCATCATTTTGCAACGGCCAATATT
>DOEL01000097.1:1097-3301 GCA_003533095.1 Methylophilaceae bacterium
TAAGTTGGCACATCTGTAGCTCTCACAATAATAAGTTTTATATCTTTTTGATTGGTATCTAAAATAAGTTTTCTTGATGTTTCAGGATCCTCGCTACAAGTAATCCCTATCCTCTCTAAAAGAGGGATGGTCTGTTCAAATATTCTTCCTTTAGATAAAGCGATTGTAATTTTCATCTTAATGAATCCGTTTAATATTGGCGCCTAGTTGATTTAATTTATCTTCTAATTTTTCGTATCCACGATCAAGATGATAAATACGCTCAATCGTAGTTTGTCCTCTTGCTGCCAAACTTGCAATCACAAGACTTGCGGAGGCTCTAAGATCTGTTGCCATTACAGAAGCACCTTCCAAGTATTTTTTCCCTCTAATAATTGCTGTATTCCCTCTGATATCAATTTGTGCTCCCATCCGAATAAGCTCTTGCACATGCATAAAACGATTCTCAAAGATCGTTTCAGTGACTTCTGATACACCTTCTGCGATAGTATTTAAAGCCATCATTTGTGCTTGCATATCTGTTGGGAAAGCAGGATAAGGTGCGGTTCTGACACTAACCGCTTTCAATTTCCCATCACTTTTAATGCGAATTGAATTTTCATACGATTCAATTTTAACGCCAGTTTCAATTAATTTTTGAGTAATTGCATCTAAACATTTGGGCTGAACATTTTTTAAAAGTACATCTCCGCCTGTCATTGCAACAGCAGCTAAATATGTTCCTGCTTCAATTCTATCAAAGATCACATCGTGACTTGCTTTATGAAGAGAATCCACACCTTCAATTGTAATTACATCAGTCCCCAAGCCTTTGATTTTAGCTCCCATTTTATTTAAGCATTCACCAAGATCTACAACTTCAGGTTCTTTGGCAGCATTTTCCAAAACAGTGATTCCATTGGCTAATGAAGCGGCCATCATTAAATTCTCAGTTCCTGTAACCGTAACAATATCCATATAGAATTTATTGCCTTGTAACTTTGATCTCGGCAAGTGTTTCGTCGAAGCTTCAATATAACCATTATGAATATCTATTTTTGCCCCCATTGCTTGCAGGCCTTTGATATGAATATCGACAGGTCTTGTTCCAATCGCACAGCCTCCTGGTAATGAAACTCGAGCTTCACCAAATCTTGCAAGTAAAGGGCCCAATACAAGAATAGAAGCGCGCATTGTTTTCACACGCTCATAAGGTGCATTTTTATGAGTAATTTCTTTTGCGGTCAGTTCGGTTGCATCATTTTTAAACTGAATATCAACCCCCATGTACTTCAACAAAGATGTGGTTGTCATGACATCTTGAAGGTAAGGTACATGTGTTAATGACAGCGTGTCTTCAGTCAGAAGGGAAGCAATGAGTATAGGTAAAGCTGCGTTTTTAGCGCCTGATATTTCAAGTTCGCCTTGAAGTAGGGACTGTCCTTGAATAACTAATTTATCCAAATTATGAGTTAGCCTTTAATAACTTCACTAACTCTCCAGTCTCGTACATTTCTTTCATAATGTCCGCCCCGCCAATAAATTCTCCTCGAATATAAAGTTGAGGAATAGTTGGCCAATTGGCAAATACTTTGATGCCTTCTCTTATTTCAGGGTCTTGCAATACATCAATTGCATGAAAATCAGTATCACATGCATCTAAAATTTTAGTTGCTAAACTCGAAAAACCGCACTGAGGAAATTTAGGACTTCCCTTCATATATAAAACTACATTATGTTCATTAATTGTTTTTTGAATCTTCTCTTGCACACTCATGCCTTGCTCCTCAATATTACGTTTTTAATTGATTCCATTCATTTGGTGTATAAGTCTTCATAGATAATGCATGAATTTCACTTTTCATCTTATCGCCTAAAGCATTAAATACCAATTGATGCTGTTTTACTCGATTTAATCCTTCAAATAATCTACTTACAATCGTACCTTCAAAATGAGTACCATCCTCACCTAAAATCTCAATAAACTCACATTCAAGTTTTTCAAGGATCGATTGTCTAATATGATCAGCTGTCATCTTTTAACTTCTTAATTTATAGCCGGATTTTAGCATTCCTAAAGTAATAGAAGCTAACACAACGAAAAAGAACGTCACGATTGAAAAACTTAATAATGGAGTTACATCAGACTGTCCAAAAAAGCCGTATCGAAAACCATCAATCATGTAAAAGAAAGGATTAAGTTGGGATACCTTTTGCCAAAAAGG
>DOEL01000006.1:0-3319 GCA_003533095.1 Methylophilaceae bacterium
TTTCTTCTCTTTTTTCTTCTCTATCTTCTTTATTTTTTCTATCTCTTTTTTCTTCTCTATTATATTTTTTATTTCTTGTTTCTAATCTTCTTTGATTTTGTGTATATCTAAATGTAATAATTTCTTCTTCATTTTCTAATCGTAACTTGTAATCATTATCAACAATTATTTTAGGTTTAATTTCTTTAGAAATAGCATAAAAAATATCAGAGAGTCCAGGATCCAAGCATACGATTTTTTTATTCTTAATATCATTCATTTCTTTAGTAGCAAGTAAACCCTCACTATCAAAGTTTTCATCTGGAATAAGCACATGATTCACATCAAACAATTTCAATGCTTTTTGCGTAGAGGGCCCAATAGCCGCAAATTGTGTTGATTTAGGTAATGTATGAAATGCATGTTTAACTGCCGGCATACCAAACTGGACTGCATTTGAGCTAATAAAAATAGCCCAATCATAGTCATCCAATTTTAAAACGATATTCTGAAAAGTTTCATTCTGACTTTTTGACTTAATTTCAAGTAATGGAAATTCGATAGGATGTCCTTGATGATCATTGACTAAAGCTTTAATTTCCCCTGTTTGATGAGAAGGTCTGGTAATGACAATGCCTGTTTGATGAAGTTCTTTTTTACTCATACAGCAAGACTCGCTAAAATTTTATCCGCACCTTGATCAAGAAGCTGTTTAGCCAGTTTTTCACCAAGTTTTTCAGCGTCCTCAATGGGGCCTTCAACTTTATCTTTAATCATTTCTTTTCCATCAATAGAGGCTACAAAGCCTTGTAGTTTAAGAATTTTATTTTCAATCATGGCATGTGCGCCTAAAGGCACACTGCAACTACCACCCAAAGTTCGACTCATGGCTCTTTCAGCGAGAACACAGTGAGCTGTCTCAGGATGATGAAGTGGTTTTAATAGCTCTAGAAGATCAGAGCGGACTTTTAATATTTCAATAGCGAGAGCGCCTTGCCCTACAGCAGGAATTGAATTGTCAGGGGATAAGTATTGTCGGATTCGTGTTTTTAATTTAAGTCGAATGAGTCCAGCTGCTGCCAATATAATTCCTTGGTATTGTTTTTTATCAAGCTTTCTTAAGCGAGTTTGTAAATTGCCACGTAATGGTTGAATAACAAGATCAGGGAATCGACGTTGTAACTGACTTTGTCGTCGAAGACTCGAAGTCCCAACAACACTTCCTGGAGGTAACATTTCAAGTGCACCAAAATCATTGGAAATAAATGCATCCCGTGCATCTTCTCGCTTACCAATGGCAGCAATCATAAATTCATTACTTAAATGCATAGGTAAATCTTTAAGTGAATGCACTGCGATGTCAGCTTCCTTATTTTGCAATGCAACTTCGAGCTCTTTAATAAAAAGACCTTTACCGCCAATTTTGGAGAGTGACTTATTGAGCGTTTTATCGCCTTGGGTTGTCATGCCGAGAATGTCCACTTCTAATCTTGGATAAAAAGATAAAAGTTGAGACTTTATATATTCGGCTTGCCAAATCGCAAGCTCACTTTCGCGTGTTGCGATGGTTATGTGTGTAGGCTGGGTCATAGTTGAAATTAAATCGAATGATGCATTTTATCATAAGCCAGGCTATTGAAAATTTAGAAAATCATAAGCTTTAGCATATACTTTCACTTATGACTAAAAAAGATACAAAAAAAGCGAATTGGTCAGGCAGATTTAACGAGCCTGTGACGGAACTCGTCAAAAGATTTACAGCTTCTATTGGCTTTGACCAAAAACTAGGTCTTTATGATATTGAAGGTTCAATGGCGCATGCCGAGATGCTAGCTTCGCAAAAAATCATTTCACAAAAAGATTTAAAAGCTATTCAAAGTGGTTTACAAAATATTCAGAAAGAAATAATAGCAGGCACTTTTAAATGGTCTTTAGATTTAGAAGATGTGCACTTAAATATTGAAAAAAGATTAACAGATAAAATTGGTGAGGCTGGTAAAAAATTACATACAGGTAGATCTAGAAATGATCAGGTCGCAACAGATTTGAGATTATGGATAAGAGCGATTACAGATGAAACGATCCAAAAAATTAGAACACTTCAGCTATCTGTTGTTCAGTTAGCAGATAAGCATCAAAAAACAATCATGCCTGGATTGACGCATCTTCAAGTAGCACAGCCCGTAACTTTCGGCCATCACTTGATGGCTTATTATGAAATGCTCCAAAGAGATCTTACAAGATTTGAAGATGCTAGAAAAAGAATGAATCAATTGCCTTTGGGTGCTGCAGCACTTGCGGGTACAAGTTATCCAATCGATAGAAATAAAGTTGCTAAAAAACTTAAATTTAATGGTGTTTGCGAAAATTCTTTAGATGCAGTTTCTGATCGAGATTTCGCTATTGAATTTACTTTTGCAGCATCATTACTTATGACCCATTTATCAAGATTTTCAGAAGAGCTCATTATGTGGTCAAGTCCAATGTTTGGATTTGTAGAAATTGCTGATAGGTTCTGTACTGGTTCATCCATCATGCCACAGAAAAAGAATCCAGATGTGCCTGAGCTCGTAAGAGGCAAAACAGGAAGAGTCACAGGGCATTTGATGGGTCTTCTTATGCTGATGAAAGCTCAGCCCCTTGCTTACAATAAAGATAATCAAGAAGACAAAGAACCTCTTTTCGATACTGCGAATACTATTTTAGATGTGCTGACCATTTATGCAGATATGCTAAAAGGTATCACTGTGCATGAGAAAAATATGAAAGAAGCGACATTAAAAGGTTATGCAACCGCAACAGACTTAGCAGATTATCTTGTGATAAAAGGTGTGGCATTTAGAGATGCACATGAGATTGTTGCAAAAGCTGTGAATGCTGCCATTAAAAAGAAATGTGATTTGTCAGAACTTAAGCTAGATGAATTGAAAAAATTTAGTAAGATGATTTCAAGTGATGTATATAGTCACCTCACGCTTGAGGGTTCAATCAAGTCCAGAAATCATATTGGCGGCACATCTTTTGATCAAGTGAAAAAATCAATCGATAAAGCCAAGAAAGCATTAAAGAAATAAATGTCTTTTTATTTTAAGTGTAAATTCAATACACGATAAATTTCATTAAAATGTTTGTCGGTTAACCAAGGACTATTGGAAATAATCATAGTGTTTTCGGCAAATTGTTTTCCTGCGGGTACATTAGTTTTTTTAAAATAAGGTTTCAAATAATCATAGTTTGAAATCTCTTTAATAAAAAGTCTTCCAACACCTAATGATTTTGACCATAACGCTAAGATAATTTGATCGCGTATTTTTTGATTGGGCAAAATCAGTACTATAAA
>DOEL01000006.1:3668-3909 GCA_003533095.1 Methylophilaceae bacterium
GTTTCTAATTTTTTTAATCTTGTAAGAGCTTTTTTTCGATTCGAATTTAAAAAATCGCTTAAACGATTTAATGCATTAGAGCCTATGGATTTTCGATAACGACTCACGCGATGTATAGGAAAGTTAAAACTGCAGTTATCCCCAGCTGCTCTAATGAAATCCGATTTTTTTAAATGATGTCTTAAGGGTATGCCAAATACAAAACACAATAAACTTGGCCGATAAAAAATATAATAAAAAA
>DOEL01000038.1:0-2124 GCA_003533095.1 Methylophilaceae bacterium
TCCTTCTGTGTCAAATAAGCCGCTGCCAGAAGCCCCCAATCTAAATTGAGCCGAACTTAATATCACCTTGCCTTGATCAAGATCGTAAGTAGATTTGACAACGCCTGCAGAGGTTAGAGGTGCTGGTACACCGTTCGAATGACCTATAGCTATAACTTCTTGGCCTTTTTTAAGGTCGCTACTTTTACCTATAGCTACAGCTTTATGCGGCATTCCAAATGTAGTAAGTAAACATAAATCATGCCAACGATCTGCTTTCACTGCAGTGACCGAAAAAGTATCTTCTCCTTGCGAAACCCATGGTTGTTTTGTTCTTCTTATCACGTGGCAATTGGTAACGACTTGATTATCACCAACCACGACTCCGGAACCAAAAGCGAGCCCACCAGATTCGTTATAGCCTCTGATCATGACCACACTTAAAAATGAATTCATTAATTCATCTTTATTTAGGGCCAATGCGGTTGTTGAAAATAATGAGAAGAGGATAGGAAAAAATAGGAAAAATTTAAAGGATGGTTTCATTTGAGTTCACATATAAAAAAGTATATTGATGACCTGACTCCATGCAATGCGAAAAAGTTCTCCTTAGTTTTAATACATATTTAATATCTTCATTGTTTTTTTTAAGTAGAATATCACTATCTTGCTACTCACATTCCCAAATAGCCCTTATCAGTTATTTCAGCCGTTTCCACCTGCGGGTGATCAGCCTGAAGCGATTGATCTTTTAACGCAGGGTATTTTTGATGGAAAAAAATTTCAAACTCTTTTAGGCGTCACTGGATCTGGAAAAACATACACCATTGCCAATGTGATCGCGAAAACAGGCAAGCCTGCTATCGTGATGGCGCCCAATAAAACTCTAGCGGCGCAACTTTATTCTGAATTTAGAGAGTTTTTCCCACAAAATGCAGTGGAATATTTTGTGTCTTATTATGATTATTATCAGCCCGAAGCTTATGTGCCAGCCAGAGATCTTTTTATTGAAAAAGATTCAAGTATTAATGAACACATTGAACAAATGCGTTTGTCTGCAACCAAAGCTCTCTTAGAGCGTGACGATAGTATTATTGTAGCAACAGTATCTGCAATCTATGGTATTGGTGATCCAGTTGATTATCAGGGCATGGTTATGCATCTTGTCAAAGGAGAAAAATTATTACAGCGTAATATTATTCTTCGACTTGTTTCCATGCAGTATGAGCGTAACGATTTTGATTTTTCACGAGGTGCTTTTCGAGTCAGGGGTGATACGATTGATATTTTTCCTGCTGAAAATTCTGAGACTGCAATCAGGGTTACATTGTTTGATGATCTTATTGAATCTATCACGCTCTTCGACCCACTTACAGGACAAATGTTTAACAAAGTGAATCACTTTACCGTTTATCCTTCGAGCCATTACGTTACACCAAGAGAAACCACGGTGAGAGCGATTGAAAAAATTAAAAACGAACTAAAAGAGCGTGCTGATTATTTTGTGAAAGCAAATAAATTAGTTGAAGCGCAGAGAATTGAACAGCGTACTCGTTTTGATATTGAGATGTTAAATGAAATAGGTTTTTGTAAAGGCATTGAAAATTATTCGAGACATTTATCAGGAAGAAATCCAGGCGATCCACCTCCTACTTTGATTGAATATCTGCCTAAGGACGCGCTGATGATCATTGATGAAAGTCATGTGACTGTTCCTCAAATTGGCGGTATGTATAAGGGCGATCGTGCCCGCAAAGAAAATTTAGTTGAATACGGTTTTAGATTGCCTTCAGCACTTGATAATCGACCCTTAAAATTTGAAGAATTTGAAAAAACAATGCGGCAATGTATTTTTGTATCGGCGACGCCTGCTGAATATGAAGCTGAACATACAGAACAAATAGTTGAGCAAGTTGCGAGACCTACAGGTCTTGTCGATCCGGAAATTATAGTCAAACCAGCTGATACGCAAGTTGATGATTTATTAAGTGAGATTAATCTTCGCGTTGAAAAAAATGAGAGAGTGCTAGCGACTACCCTCACCAAGCGAATGGCTGAAGACTTGACTGATTACTTGACCGAACATCAAATTAAAGTCCGATACCTTCATTCAGATATTGATACGGTAGAGCGTGTTGAAATTAT
>DOEL01000038.1:2470-7164 GCA_003533095.1 Methylophilaceae bacterium
GATATCCCTGAAGTTTCGCTTGTAGCTGTTTTAGATGCTGATAAAGAGGGGTTCTTAAGATCTGAGCGCTCTCTGATTCAAACGGCGGGAAGAGCCGCGCGTAATCTGAATGGACAAGTTATTTTCTACGCCAATAAGATTACTCGAAGTATGCAGGTCGCGATGGATGAGACCAATCGAAGGCGCACAAAGCAACTTACATTTAATCAGGAAAATCATATTACGCCCGTAGGCGTGACTAAAAAGATTAAAGATATTATTGAAGGCACTTTTGATAAAGAAGAAGCTGACCTTAATCGGGCGCTTAAGAAAGAAGAAGCTCGCTATGACCATTTAAATGAAAAACAGATGGCTAAAGAGATCCAAAAGCTTGAAAAAGCAATGCAAACAGCGGCACGTAATTTAGAGTTTGAAAAAGCTGCCCAACTTCGAGATGAGGCGAAATTCCTAAAAGAGAGGCTTTATGGGGCGGGCCTTAAGGACAGAATTGACAGTTAAAAACCATTGATTTAATTCAAAAAACACCTATAATACTCGATCTTTCTACCTTGCTTTACAGTGACCGCATCACTGAAAGCTATTAACCATAAGGGGATTTATATGCGACATTATGAAGTTGTATTCATCGTACATCCTGATCAAAGCGAACAAGTGCCTGGCATGATTGAGCGCTACAGATCTCTAGTAACATCCAAAGGTGGAAAACTCCACCGCCTCGAAGACTGGGGTCGCAAACAACTTGCCTACATGATTGAAAAAATTCACAAAGCGCATTATGTGCTTATGAATATTGAATGTGATCTCGAAACGCTTGCAGAGCTGGAGCATGCATTTAAGTTCAATGATGCCGTTTTACGTCATTTGATTATGGGCACAAAAACAGCTGTGACTTCGCCATCTATTATGATGAAGGAAGAAAAGTCAAAATCAGTGCTTGATAAAGATGAGCGCGCTGCATCTGAGGTTATTGAAGCTTAAGTTAGATTGAACTGCTTAGAAATTTCTGGGGAAGTTTCCCATGTGGATTTGGTTCGATACACACCCGCAGGAATACCAGCACTTAATCTTACGTTAAAACATAGTTCAGAGCAGATTGAAGCGAATTTAAAACGAACAATCAATTGTGAATTAAGCGCAAAAATCATGGGTAACAATGCATTAATACCTGTGAAAATTGGCGACAGAATTAAAACAAAAGGGTTTATTGGAAATAAGAGCGCAAAGAGTAATCAGCTCATTTTTCATATTAATTTTATAGAATATCTATAGGAGCTTAAGATGGCTAGAGAAATGTATAAAAGAAGACGTTACTGCAGATTTAGTGCCGAAGGCATTAAAGAAGTAGATTACAAGGATGTTGATCTATTAAAAGACTTTATTACTGAAAATGGAAAACTTATTCCAGCCCGTATTACAGGGACTAAAGCGATTTATCAACGTCAACTCAATATTGCGGTAAAGCGTGCGCGTTTTTTAGCGCTTTTACCATACACAGATAAGCACTAAGGAGATTATTAAGATGCAAGTTATTTTATTAGAGAAAGTTGCTAATTTAGGAAACCTTGGTGACATTGTTAAAGTTAAAGATGGTTTTGGTAGAAATTTTTTAATTCCACAAGGCAAAGCCAAACGTGCAACGGATTCAAACAAAGCTGAGTTTGAAGCAAGACGTGCTGAACTTGAAAAACAACAAGCAGTTCTTCTTGATGCGGCAAGAGAAAGAGCGAAAGCACTTGCTGGTTTTAATCTTTCTGTGACACAAAAAGCGGGTGTGGATGGAAAACTTTTTGGTTCAGTGACAAATACCGATATTGCTGAAGGATTAACTGCAAAAAATATTAAGGTAGTTAAAGCTGAAATTCGTATGCCAAATGGCCCACTTAAAACTGTTGGCCAGCATCAAGTGACTATTGCTTTACATCATGATGTCACTGTTGATATTACTATCGACGTCGTTGGCGAACCTGCTTAATAAAAAGCAATCTATTTTTTTAAAGGCTGCCTAGAGCAGCCTTTTTTTATTCCGTTATAATTGAATCATCATGGCAGACGATATACTCAATACCCTTAAATTACCCCCTCATTCTATAGAAGCAGAACAGTCTTTATTGGGCGGGTTGCTTATTGAAAATGAAGCGCTCGATAAAATTGCAGATCTTGTATCGCCAGGAGATTTTTATCGCCAAGACCATCGTTTAATTTACCAGCATATCATTCAGTTAGTTGAACAAAATAGTCCGGCAGATATTGTGACTGTGGCTGAATCTTTGGAAAAAAATGCTGAATTAGTGACGGCGGGCGGTATTAGTTATCTAGGTTCATTAGCGCAAAATACACCAACTTCTGCAAACATTCGTCGATATGCAGAGATTGTCCGTGAACGTGCCATTATGAGACATTTGGTTGAAGTAGGCTCCGATATTGCAGATAGCGCATTTGCACCTCAAGGGCGAGATGCTCAGCAACTTTTAGATGAGGCCGAAGCTAAAATTTTTCAAATTGCTGAAAAAGAAAAGCATGATCAATCAGGTTTTAAAGATATCAAAGAACTTTTGCCCCAAGTGGCTCAGAGGATTGATGATTTATTTACTGCAGGGGCAAGTGATGTTACAGGTGTGCCTTCAGGCTTTTCAGATTTAGATGCCATGACTTCAGGCTTACAGCCAGGTGATCTTGTCATTGTTGCTGGTCGTCCTTCTATGGGCAAAACTTCACTAGCACTTAATATGGCAGAAAATGTCGCTTTAGATACAGGGCTTCCTGTAGCTGTGTTTTCTATGGAAATGGCCTCTACACAACTCACTATGCGTTTATTAGGATCAGTTGGTCGTTTAGATCAACATAAAATGAGGACAGGCCGACTCGCAGACGATGACTGGGAAAGACTAACGCATGCCTTAGGAAAGCTTAATGAAGCTCCTATTCATATTGATGAAGGCGCTAGCTTAAATTCTTTTGATATCAGAGCACGCGCAAGAAGACTCTCGAGGCAGTGTGGAAAATTAGGATTGATCGTCATTGATTATCTTCAATTGATGTCACCCCCAGGAGGTCGACAAAGCGAAAATCGTGCGACTGAAATTTCTGAAATGTCTCGATCTCTTAAAGCGCTTGCAAAAGAGCTTGATGTACCTGTAGTGGCATTATCCCAGCTTAACCGCAGTGTAGAACAAAGACCTGATAAACGTCCTGTCATGTCAGACTTAAGGGAGTCAGGTGCGATTGAACAAGATGCCGATTTGATACTTTTCATTTATCGCGATGAGGTCTATAACCCTGAAACACCTGATAAAGGGATTGCAGAAATTATTATTGCAAAACAAAGAAATGGTCCTATTGGGCGGGTTAAGCTCACATTCTTAGGTGAATATACACGATTTGAAAATTTTGCTAATCCAGGCTTTCAGTCTTACGACGAATAAAATAGATGCGTCCTCTTAAGGCATTCATTAACCAAGCTTCACTTCGACATAATCTCTCTATTGTTAAGCAATTAACTCCTAACTCCAAGATCATGTCAGTTGTAAAAGCTAATGGTTATGGTCATGGTCTTATCAATGCTGCGCAGGGGCTTCATGACAGCGATGGTTTTGCTGTCTTAAGTTTAAATGAAGCAATTGATTTAAGAGAACATGGTTTTGAACAAGACATTTTATTATTAGAAGGGGCTTTTGAAGCTTACGAGATTTCTATAGCAGCAAAAATGGGTATCAATCTTGTGGTTCATAACCTTCACCAATTGCAAATGATTGAAAACTCAAAGCTCAATCATCCCATCGATATTCATTTTAAGATTAACACCGGAATGAATCGCTTAGGTTTTAATTCTAATGACGCAAAAGATATTCTTAAATCATTGCAAAAAAAATCTTATTTTAAATCGATCACGCTTATGACACATTTTGCAACTGCTGATGAGTCTAAAGGTGTCGATTGGCAATTTAATATTTTTAATAATATTGCTAAGCAATTTAATTTTTCTCGCTCAGTTGCAAATTCAGCATCTATACTTAATTTTAAAAACACACATCTTGATTGGGTGCGTCCGGGGATTATGCTTTATGGCGCCTCGCCCATTGTAGGAAAAAAATCTAGTTCTTTTAACCTCAAACCTGCGATGCAATTAAAAAGCAAAATTATTGCAATACAAAATTTGTCTAAAGGCGATTCTATTGGATATGGTGATAGTTTCAAAGCTAACGATGATATGCGTATCGCGGTAGTTGCATGTGGTTATGCAGATGGTTATCCGAGACACGCGCCATCTGGAACACCAGTTTATATTGAAGGAAGAAAAACATTTACAGTTGGAAGAGTATCTATGGATATGCTTTATATTGATATTACAAATATTTCTGGCGCATCTATTTCAAGTGATGTTGAATTATGGGGCGAGCATATTCCTGTTGATGATGTGGCTGAAAAATCTGGAACAGTAGGTTATGAATTGCTTTGTGCAATCTCCGCATCCAAAAGAGTTCCTATAGAAACCATCTATGGCTAAGAATAAAGTTGCATATGTTTGCACGGAGTGTGGAGGCCAATCTACCAAGTGGCAGGGCCAATGCCCACATTGTATGTCATGGAATACGATGGTAGAAAGTATTATAGAAGCTTCCCTTCCTAATCGATATGCTTCTTTGACTCAAACTTCAGAATTAAAAAAACTTAATGAAGTTAAGATGTCGGCTGTT
>DOEL01000072.1 GCA_003533095.1 Methylophilaceae bacterium
ACTATTGGAAAGTCTTCCAATAAAGAAGAATTTTATTTTGCAAAACCTAATACATTTATGAATGATAGTGGTAAAGCGCTTGCAGTAATTACAAAATTCTACAAAATAAATGCAAACGAAATTCTTGTGATTCATGACGATCTTGATATTGATGTTGGACAAGCCAAACTCAAATTTGGCGGCAGTCACGGCGGACATAATGGCCTTAAAAGCATATTCACGTCTATTGGCTCTCAAGATTTTTGGCGTTTAAAAATTGGCATTGGACATCCGGGTGAAAAACATTTAGTAGTAGATTACGTATTAAAAAATCCTTCATCTAAAGAGAGAGAGCTGATTGATGAATCTATAGAAACAAGTAGTCAGCTTTTTAATGAAATTGCATCAGGTCAATTTGAAAAAGCTATGCTTAAACTTCATACCAATAAATAAAGAAAAAAATAATTATGAAATGTGGAATTGTTGGATTACCTAACGTTGGAAAATCAACGCTATTCAATGCGATTACTAAGGCAAGTATTGCTGCAGAAAATTATCCTTTCTGTACCATTGAACCTAATATTGGGATTGTAGAAGTGCCAGATCCTAGAATTGAAAAACTTATAGCTATAGTTAGCCCAGAAAAAACACAGCCGGCAATTGTTGAATTTGTTGACATCGCAGGCCTTGTGGCTGGAGCATCTAAAGGCGAAGGTCTTGGTAATAAATTTTTAGCAAATATTAGAGAGACTGACGCTATAGTTCATGTCGTTCGATGCTTTCAAGATGACAATATTGTTCACGTTTCTGGAAAAGTAGACCCTCTTTCTGATATTGAAGTTATCAATACAGAACTTATTTTAGCTGATATGGAAACAGTAGATAAAACACTCCAGCGAGAAAATAAAAAAGCAAAATCAGGCGATAAAGAAGCCATTCAACTTGTTTCGATTCTGACAAAAATTTCTACCCATCTTGACCAAGGAAAATTAGTTAAAGATTTAAATCTAGACGATGATGAACTAAAACTTATCAAACCTTTATGTTTAATCACAGTGAAACCTGTCATGTTTGTAGCTAATGTCAATGAAACAGGATTTAATAATAATCCTATACTTGACTCACTTAAGGCTTTAGGTCAAAAAGAAAATCTCCCTGTTATTTCTATCTGCGCAAAAATTGAAGCTGAGATTGCTGATTTAGAAGATGGGGATAAGGCTATATTCTTAAGTGAATTGGGCTTGGAGGAACCGGGTCTCAATAGAGTAATTAGGTCTGCTTATACTCTTCTGGGGTTACAAACATACTTCACAGCAGGTGTGAAAGAAGTAAGGGCGTGGACTATAAAAAAAGGTGCGACTGCGCCTGAAGCTGCAGGTGTGATTCATACAGACTTTGAAAAAGGCTTTATACGAGCTGAGGTTATTTCTTACGATGATTTCATTGCTTATAATGGCGAACAAAAATCTAAAGAAGCGGGCAAAATGCGCTTAGAGGGCAAAGAATACATTGTTAAAGATGGTGATGTTATGCACTTTAGATTTAATGTCTAATATCAGCCTTTGACTTTGGTAGTTTAAAAAAATATAATTCAACGCTTTATTTTGTTTCATAATAAGGTGATGTAGCTCAGCTGGTTAGAGCGCAGGATTCATAATCCTGAGGTCGAGAGTTCAAGTCTCTCCATCACCACCATCTTTTAAAGATTAAAATCAGTTTTGTATGGTGCTCTTTCATTAAGTTCGTTTGTATATTTATCAATTCCATTCTTTTCTCTACTTAAAAAATCTTTGATTGCATGTTCAAATCTTTCATCAAAAATCCGATGAAATGAAAATGTATTGAATGGCTCAAAGCCTCTTGCAAGTTTATGTTCTCCTTGCGCCCCACCTTCAAATGTAGCGATTTCATTTTCAATACAAAATTCATGACCTTGATAGTAAGAAAGCTCGAAATGTAATCCGGGATAAAAAGATTTTGAACCCCAATACCTTCCATACAAATTCTTATCATCATGAATAAAGAATGATCCCGCAACAGGGATATTGGCTTCATATGCCAATATCAACAATATATTCTCGGGCATGCTTTCTCTAATAAGGCTAAAAAAAATTCGTGTGAGATATGGGTGTGAGTGGTGTTCCTGATAGGTGTTGCAGTAAAAAGTATAAAAAAAATCTAAATCTGATTCAACAATTTCCGGGCCTCTTATTTTTTTAATTTTAAGCCCTAAATCCTGAATTTTTTTTCGTTCTTGTTTAATTTTTTTTCGTTTATCGTGAGAAAGCTGAGATAGAAATTCTTCAAAATTTTTATAATTTTTGTTATGCCATTTAAATTGCACGCCTTCTCTTAACATCCATTTTGAATCTAGATAGAGGCTTTGCGCGCTTTCTTCACAAAATAAAATGTGGGTTGATGACATTTTATTTTTATAAGCTAACGCTTCTATCTGTGAAACTATATTTTTTTTTATGGATGCGTCTATACCAAAAATTCTAGGTCCAGAAGCTGGAGTAAATGGTATGCATGAAACGATCTTTGGATAATAGCTTTCCCCATATTTTTGGTAAGCTTCTGCCCAGGACCAGTCAAATACGTATTCACCGTAGGAATGCTCTTTTAAAAATAAAGGTGAAGCGCCAATGAGCTTTTCTTCATGAGTAACAATTACGGGAAAAGGGTGCCATCCTGTGCCTTCCCCAATCGAATTGGATTCTTCAAGCGATTGAAAAAATTGAATCTTTAAAAATGGATTTGATTTTGTAAGATCATTCCATTCTTTTTGGTTAATTTTTTTAAAGCTAGATTGAAATTCGATGCTCGCCATAGTGATCTATTTTAACGAAGATTCACTAAGGGAAATTTAAATAGGCGTTCTGGTATTTGATGAAGCTTGATTGTTTTTACGTTTACTAATATCTAAGTGATTTTTTTCAAATTCTTTTGCTAAAAAGGCCAATTCATCTAAAGATATCACTTCATTTTCGTCTAAATCGAGGCGATTAAATTGACGAGCCACTTGAGGTAAACATTTTGTCGTTTCCGAAAGATCAAGGGTATTATCGTTGTCTTCATCACAAGCAATAAAACGTGACTCTAAGCCTTTTAACATTTCCCTTTGCTTTTCTTCAATAAGGCTACTTTCTTTACCTGAGGATTTTGCATATGCAGCAAGGGCGCGTCTAATTCTTGCTCGCTCCTCTGGTGTCAGGGTATTGCTTTCTTTTAATTTATTAAGCTCTGTAGCAACTGATGGATTAGTATCTGATTCTGTTTTTGATACTTGATTATTTGCGCCTGCCAGTACTTGAAAGTAGAGGCCAAAAAACGCAGTAAAACAAAATAAAAAAGCTTTTAAAAATTTATACAATTGGTTGATTTTTATCTAGAAAGGTCTGTTATATTCACGCTTAAATGTAAATAATTTATTACAAAAAAATGCACATTTGTTTCTATTTGTAACAATGGATCATTACGAGTTTGATGTAAACTGATACATTAAGTTCAATTCGCATCAACTGATTTAAACTAAACCCATGGCAATCAATCCACCAACTATTTTAATTGTTGATGATGACCCAAAAATAAGGGATCTCACCAGTCAGTACCTCATTGATCAGGGATTGAATGTCCATACAGCCAATGGTGGTAAGGAAATGGACGCATTTATTACTAACCACGTTGTTAACCTTATTATCCTAGACCTCATGATGCCTGAAGAAAATGGGCTTGCTATATGCCAAAGGTTAAGAGGCTCGGGAAATTCTACTCCCATTATTATTCTTACGGCAAAAGGGGATGAAATTGATCGCATAGTCGGCTTAGAAATGGGAGCGGATGATTACGTATCAAAACCATTTAATCCCCGAGAGCTTTTAGCACGTATTAATGCAGTATTAAGACGAAATGAATTAAAACAAACGCAAAGCTCAACCTCTGAAAACTTAGCGTTTGGTCCGTTTTTATTTAGCTCTGACACAAGAAGCCTCACAAAAAATGGAACCCCTATCAGCATTACATCGGGTGAATTTGAATTATTAAAAGTATTTATTGATCATCCTCGCCAACCATTGTCCCGAGATCAAATTATGCAATTAGCAAAGGGCCGTGAACTTGATGTTTTTGATAGAAGTATCGATGTTCAAATTTCAAGATTAAGAAAAATCCTAGAAGAAGATCCTACAAGTCCTAAATTTTTACAGACAATGTGGGGCTTTGGATATATCTTTGTTCCAGATGGTGATGCCACACATTGAAGTTCATTCCTAATACACTTCTTGCTAGATTTCTTATCCTTATCGCAACAGTCCTTATCATTGCGCAGATCGTCTCAATTCGCATATTTGATTATTTTGAAAGAGGCCCTCGGGCTGAAGCAGTAGCTCAAGAAATTGAAACTGTGGTTAATTTCACAAGAGTATCTCTCATATCCTCAAGAGAAGATAAGAGGCTTGAGCTTTTGTCGGAATTATCTACCAAAGGCGATATCAGAATTTATCCAGCATATTACTTCGAGGATATTGAGCCTTTAGCTCCAGATCCTTTCTTACAAGTTGTTGTCAGTAAATTAAAAGAAAGACTTGGTGAAAATACCATTGTAATTACTAATCACTACGGTATACCGGGACTTTGGGTAAGCTTTTCTATCGATCAAGATGAGTTTTGGGTGGTGATTCCTACGCCAGGCGATAGACCATTCCCCTGGCACTGGATTGGCTGGGGCATTATTGTTGCCGGCCTCTCAATCATTGGTGCCTATGCTACCGCAACAAGAATTAATCGACCTTTAAACCTTTTAATTCAAGCTACGGAACAATTAAAAAAAGGTGAATTTCCACAAAAACTTCCTCTAGATAGCGTGACTGAGTTTCAAGCTATGAGTCAGACATTTAATGAAATGGCACAAGGTCTTAATAAAATAGAACAAGAAAGAAAACTTCTACTTGCGGGTGTTTCGCATGATGTGAGAACGCCACTGACAAGACTTAGAATTGCCATCGAAATGTTACCTGAGAAAATAGCTGCCAAACTTAAAAAGAGCATGGAAGAAGATGTGACAGAAATAGATAGCATTCTTAACCAATTTCTAGATTACGTTCGCGGCTTTGATCAAGAAAGCAAAATATCAACTAATTTAAACGACTTTTTTAGTCATTTAAAAGAACAACACAAAATACTTAACCACAATATTGTTTTAGTGAGCAATATTAAAATACCTATTTTTTATGACATCAGGCCAGTGTCATTTAGAAGGTTATTTGATAATTTAATTAATAATGCATTTTCTTATTCAAATGGAGAAGTGTTAATTACACTTAAAAAAAATAAAGATAACATCACCATTAGTATTCTAGATGACGGCCCTGGTATACCGCCTGAAGAAATTAAACGCCTCCTTAAGCCTTTTGAACGAATGGATGAGGCAAGAGGAAACAGTGAAGGTTGTGGACTAGGTCTTGCTATTGCAGAGCGCATTACTCAATCACATGATGGCAAACTAACAATTGCTAATCGAGCTAAAAAAGGTCTTGAAGTTAAGATTGTCTTGCCTTTAATAAGCGAAAGTTAGTTAAACCAATTTAGTTTTTTTCGAAGTTTAACCACGTTACCAATAATAATAAGTGATGGAGATTTTAATTTTTCTTGTTTCACTTTTTGAGTAATATTTGAAAGGCTACCAGTTACAACTTTTTGGTCTGAAGTTGTACCCTGTTCAACAACTGCAATCGGTAAATTTTTTGATGCACCATGTTTAATAAACTGTTCACATATTTGCGAGAGCGCTAAAAGTCCCATGTAAATTACTACTGTTTGGTTGGGTTTAGCTAATGAATTCCATTCGAGAATCAGTTTTTCATTTTTCATGTGCCCTGTAACAAATGTACAACTTTGTGCATAATCTCTGTGAGTCAAAGGAATGCCTGCATAACTTGATACGCCATTAGCAGCAGTGATTCCGGGCACTACTTGAAATGGAATTTTATGTTCCATAAGCATTTCAATTTCCTCGCCACCTCTACCAAAGATAAAAGGGTCACCGCCTTTTAACCGCAAAACCCGCATACCTTTTTTTGCTAATTTTACAAGCAATTGATTAATTTTTTCTTGTGGCACAGTATGTCGATCTCTTTCTTTACCAACATAAATAAGCTCTGCATCACGCCTCACTAAATTTAAAACATCTTTGCTGATCAATTTGTCATAAACACATACATCCGACCTCTGCATTAAATGAAGAGCTCTAAAGGTAAGTAAATCTGGGTCTCCGGGCCCACCTCCAACCAAGAAAACTTCTCCTTGTCTCTTTTTGATCTCATTTTTTTTCACCAAAGCTATTAATTGCTGCACACTTAATTTCTTTGTTTGATTAAGAAATTGTCTTACGATAGGGTGATCAATAAAATTTTCCCAGAAAATTCTTCTTGATTGCGTTGATTCGTATCTATTTTTAACGCTATCTCTCATAGAGCCCATCACAGAAGCCAGCTTACTAAAGTTATGGGGAATTAAAGCTTCAACTTTCTCACGAACAAATTTGGCTAAAACAGGCGCATTACCTTCACTAGAAATTGCGATTAATAATGGTGAACGATCTATAATTGATCCCATTGTGAAAGTACAAAGTGAAGGTTCATCAACTACATTAACTGGGATATTTAATGCTTGTGCGGTCTTAGATACCAATACATTAACTTTTTTATTATTGGTTGCTGCAATAACAAGCACAGCATGGGTTAAATCATTTTTCTCAAAAGATTTTATCTTAACGTGAATTTTTTTTAGCTTTTGATAATGCTTTAATTCTTTACATAAGCTAGAAGCAATCACAGTAATTTTTGCATCAGCTTTAAGAAGCATTTCAATCTTTCTTAAAGCAACGTCACCTCCCCCTATAACCAATACAGGTTTATGTAATAAATTAATAAAAATTGGGAAACTTTTCATAACATCATTTTACATGTTCATTGGAAGGTAGATCTTATCTAAAAAGCAATAATTTACCTGTATTATTAATTACTTAAAGCCACTATACTTAACACTACCTAATTTTAGTGCGCCACTTATTTCATTAGCTTTATGCTTAAAAAAGTTTTTATTAAAACATTCGGCTGTCAAATGAATGAGTATGATTCATCCAAAATGCAGGATGTATTAAATCAAACTCACGCGACTTCCAAGACGGAAGACCCAAAAGAAGCTGATCTTATTATCTTAAATACATGCTCTGTTAGAGAAAAAGCCGAAGAAAAAATATACAGTCATCTTGGTGAGTATGAAGCCCTTAAGAAAATTAATCCTAATTTACTTATTGCAATTGGCGGGTGTGTTGCTAGTCAAGAAGGTGACAATATTCTTAAACGAGCCCCTTTTGTAGACCTTATTTTTGGTCCACAAACCCTTCATCGATTACCAGACTTAGTAAGCAAAAGAAAATCAGTCGGCTCATCACAAGTTGATATTTCTTTCCCTGAGATAGAAAAATTTGATCATCTACCCACTCCAAGTTTTTCAGGCGCATCAGCTATGGTTTCAATTATTGAGGGGTGCAGTAAATATTGTTCTTTTTGTGTTGTTCCCTATACACGAGGGGAAGAAATCTCTAGGCCTTTCGAAGATATTTTGGCTGAAGTGATTCATCTGTCCTCTTTAGGTGCAAAAGAAATCACTCTCCTCGGACAAAATGTGAATGCTTATCGATCTCTCACTAAAAAAGGATCCCTTGCAGATCTTGCTTTACTTATAGAATATATTTCTGAGATTGATGCAATTAAACGAATTAAATTTACAACAAGTCATCCCAATGAAATGAATGACAGCCTTATAGAATGCTTTGGAAAATTTCCAAAGCTTGCAGCACATCTTCATTTGCCTATTCAATCAGGTTCAGATCGCATATTGTCAGCCATGAAGAGAAATTACACGGCGCTAGAATACAAAAATATTATAAAAAAATTAAGAAAAAATTGTCCTCAAATTTCAATAAGCTCTGATTTTATTATTGGATTCCCTAACGAAACAGACGCTGATTTTGAAATGACAAAAAAAGTTATGGAAGATGTTAAATTTGATTTCAGTTTTAGTTTTATATATAGCCCAAGGCCGGGCACACCAGCATCATACATTCGTGATGAAATCCCTCATGAGACAAAATTAAGAAGATTGAATGAATTACAATCAATGAATGATGCACAAGGTAAGGCGATTAGTCATCTTATGCTAGGCACTAAACAGCGCATTTTAATTGATGGTCAATCATGGAAGAATCCAGCTGAAATGGCTGGAAAAACAGATAATAATAGAGTGGTTGACGTTAAAGTTGATAAATCATTTATGAACCAATTTGTAGATGTCACAATTACCGAAGTGACTTCAAAAAGACTGCGCGGAGAGCTTATTTAACATGGGTATAGAATTTAAATTACCTTCTGACAACAACAGGCAATTATCCAATTTATGTGGAGTCTTAGATCAAAATCTAAAGCAAATTGAAGCGGCATTAGAAGTTAATATTGTAAGACGCGGGTCAAGTTTTGTTATAAATGGCTCTTCAAAAAATATAAAAGTTGCGACAGCACTTATTCAGAAATTTTATAAAAAATCGACCAATCCAATCGAATTGGAAGATATTCAATTGGGACTTGTTGAAATAAATAAATTTGAAAAAGAAATAAAAGCGCCTTCAGAAATCAATGAACTCAAAACAAAACGAAGTGACTTAAAAGGTAGGACGCCCAGACAAAATGCATACTTAAAAAATATACAGGATTTTGATATCACATTCGGCATTGGCCCCGCAGGGACAGGAAAAACTTATCTAGCTGTAGCAAGTGCTGTAGATGCAATTAATCGAGATAAAATTAAACGCATTGTCTTAGTTAGGCCCGCTGTGGAAGCTGGAGAGAGGTTAGGTTTTCTTCCAGGTGATTTGGCACAAAAAGTAAACCCTTATTTAAGGCCTCTTTATGATGCGCTTTATGATTTAGCTGGCTTTGACAACGTTCACAAAATGATTGATAAAAGTATCATTGAAATAGCGCCCTTAGCTTATATGAGGGGTCGCACACTTAATCAAAGCTTTATCATTTTAGATGAAGCTCAAAATACGACTCCTGAACAGATGAAGATGTTTTTAACCCGTATAGGTTTTGGATCAAAAACAGTCATTACAGGTGATATTACTCAAATTGACTTAGCAAAAGGTCAAAAAAGCGGTTTGATTGAAGCAAAGAAAATTTTGTCAAAGGTAAAAGGTATTGCATTCACTCATTTCTTATCCGAAGATGTAGTAAGACATCCTCTTGTACAAAAAATTATTAATGCTTATGAAAATTTTGAAAAAAAGGAAAGTAAATAATTAACTTCAAATGGAATTAAAACCCATCATTGCAATACAAGATATGGTGCATACAAAACCCATTTTAAAAAAAACACTCTGTCATAAATGGCTTGCATCTATTATTGATAAGAATGCCGAAATTACTATCCGAATTGTGGGAAGTGATGAATCAAAAAAACTAAACAATATGTATCGTAAAAAAAAATATCCAACAAATGTCCTTTCTTTTCTTGTAGACGATGCGCATCATCTTATTGGAGATATTATCCTTTGTGCTCCAGTAATAGAAAAAGAAGCACTAGAGCAATTTAAAAATCTTGAAGCTCACTACGCTCACCTCATTATTCATGGCGCACTTCATCTATATGGTTATGATCATGAGAATAAAAAAGATGCTCTAATTATGGAAGAAAAAGAAATTAATATTTTAACTAAACTAGGTTTTAAAAACCCTTATCTTATAGAAGAGAAAAAGTCGCAATGAGCGAATTAAAAAAATCTAAACTAATCGAACGGCTTAGCCATTTTCTTTTAAGAGGTCCGGAAGACCGCGCGCAGCTTTTTGAATTACTTAAATCTTCATATGAAAAAAATCTAATGGATGCTGATTCACTTTCTATGATAGAAGGTGTGCTTCAAGTTTCAGAAATGCAAGTCAGAGATATCATGATTCCAAGATCGCAAATGGATGTTATTGATATTTCTCATCCACCCGAAAAATTTATTCCATTTATTATAGCAACCGCTCACTCTCGCTTTCCTGTGATTGAAGATGACAAAAATGATGTTATTGGCATTTTACTAGCCAAGGATCTTCTTAAATACTATGCTGGCGATGACTTTGAAATTAGAGATATGTTGCGCCCTGCTATATTCATTCCTGAATCTAAAAGACTTAATGTCCTTCTAAAAGAATTTAGAGGTAGCCGAAATCATATTGCGATCGTGGTAGATGAATACGGCGGCGTCTCCGGTATGGTCACAATTGAAGATGTTTTAGAGCAAATTGTAGGTGAGATTGAAGATGAATTTGATTTTGATGAAACTGAAGATAATATAATTCAAGATAAAAACGGTCACTTCAGAGTTAAAGCATCAACTGAAATTGAAGATTTCAACGAATTCTTTAAAGTGGACTTTAGTAATGAAGAGTTTTCAACAATTGGCGGTTTAATTATTCATGCATTTGGTCATCTTCCAAAACGTGATGAAAAAATTACTTTTCAGGGTTTCAAAATTACAATTCTAAGGTCTGATAGTCGAAAGCTTTATTCCATGCTTTTTGAAATTGACACCCCTGATAATAATGTGTAATTTTTTGAACTAATCGACTTATTCTTTTTCTTAAAGATTTAAGGAGTCTCTTATGAAAAACCAGCTCTTAGCTATTCTTTTAATTTTATCGCCTCCCCTTCTTGCCAATGAAATTGACATTGATAAAAGTACACTCCCTGTAGACGAAAAATCCTTTATTGAGGCTATTAGCCGTTTCAATAAGGATGAAATCCTTAAAGCTCTTGGAGAACCTATGTCCAAAGAGGATATTAAAATGAAATCGTCTGATGAAATTGTGGCTTCTGTCTGGCAATATCACCATATAAACACTGCAGAAGATGGTAGTTATTATCCAGTGACTGAATTAGATTTTTTAGATGAATTTGTTGAGACTGTTGTGTTTCAAAATAATAACGGCCAAACTTCGGGAAGTCCTTCTCAAACATATAAGATTCAAAAGCCTTAAATACTTTTAAGGTTTTATTTCTCAGATTTAAGTACAATGGTCTTAAACGGCTTTTTGTATTTTGAATAAACTCAACCCATTCTACTATTTAACTTTTTCCTTTTTTCTCGGAGCGCTCTCGGTTCTGAGTTTTGCACCTTTTAACTATCACTTTATTTCTCTCATTTCTCTTAGTGGTCTTTTTTTTATATGGCATAAACTAAATTATGCAAAGCAAGCATTTTTATCAGGCCTTTTTTTTGGTTTAGGTTTGTTTGGTTTTGGTATTTCATGGATCTACGTAAGTCTACATTCATACGGGGGCATGCCTTCATGGCTAGCATATTTAAGTACTTTTTTGTTTTGTCTCTTCTTGGCCTTTTTTGTTGCTATTGTTGGATGGCTCGCTTTACATCGAAAATCAAGCCTTTTTTTAATTCCATTTATCTGGACATTCTTTGAATGGATTAGGGGCTGGTTCTTAACTGGTTTTCCATGGCTCACTATGGGTTATTCCCAAGTACCTTCAAGTCCTCTTGCTGGATTTTTACCTGTGGTTGGAATTTATGGGGTAACTTTAATACTCACTTCTCTAGCTCTAATTTTGACTCTTATACTGCTTGATGAAAACAAGCGCTCAAAACTTATTAAAGTTAGTTTACTAGTATTCGTATTAACCTTTGGTCAACTTTTAAAATATATCAATTGGACTGAACCTGTTGGCGAGCCTATATCTGTATCTCTTATTCAAGGCAATATTGCTCAAGATATTAAATGGCAAAAAGAAACTATTTCTCAAACATTAGATACTTACCAAACGCTTATTCAAAAAACAAAAGGTCAAATTATTCTTCTTCCAGAAACTGCTTTGCCACTTCTAATTGAATATATACCCAAAACATTTAAAGATTCAATTTTAAAACATGCTGCACATAATCAAAGTCATGTTCTTATGGGCGCAATAGAACGACAAGACAAAAATTATTTTAATGTTGTATTCAATTTAAAAAATGATTCATCCCAAATTTATCGCAAATCACATTTAGTACCATTTGGTGAATTCATACCCTTAAAATTTATTTTTCAATACATTTATACACATTACCTCAATATGCCTATGAATGATTTATCAAGAGGCAGCGCACATCAATTACCTATGACTATTGGGAATCAAAATATTGCATTTAATATTTGTTATGAGGATGTTTTTGGTGAAGAAATTATCCAAGCCCTACCCTATGCAACAATTCTAGCCAATGTAAGCAATGATGCATGGTATGGAGAATCTATTGCTGCTTACCAGCACTTACAATTTTCCCAAGCAAGAGCCATAGAAACAGGCAGAATGGTCATTCGCTCAACAAACACTGGCGCCACAGCTATTATTAATGAGCATGGAATTCTTGAAGAAGTGCTACCCGAATTTACTGAAGGCATTCTCGAAGGGTCTGTAAAGGGATTTAAAAATGCAACACCTTATGTTTCTTTAGGCAATTGGCCCGTCATTACTATATGTTTCATTGCGCTTCTTGGTTGGCTTATGAGGCATTCAAAACTTTTATCGATATTGAAAAAGAAGTAGAATGCTTCAATTACAGATCAATTCATTATGCAATTAACCTTTCAAGACATCATTCTTAAACTTCAAAATTATTGGGCTAACCAAGGATGCGCCATTCTTCAGCCTTATGACATGGAAGTGGGTGCAGGCACTTCACATACAGCAACTTTTTTGAGATCACTCGGTCCTGAACCCTGGAAGGCAACTTATGTTCAACCAAGCCGACGTCCAAAAGATGGGCGCTATGGTAAAAATCCAAATAGACTTCAACATTATTATCAACTGCAAGTTGTTCTCAAACCTTCACCACTAGATATCCTAGAGCTTTATTTGGGCTCACTCAAGGCGTTAGGTTTTAATTTAAAAGAAAATGATATTCGCTTTGTTGAAGATGATTGGGAAAATCCAACACTTGGTGCCTGGGGTTTAGGTTGGGAGGTTTGGCTTAATGGAATGGAAATTACTCAATTCACCTATTTTCAACAAGTAGGTGGTATTGATTGCAAACCCATTACAGGGGAGATTACATACGGACTCGAGAGACTTGCAATGTATATTCAAGG
>DOEL01000099.1:0-2865 GCA_003533095.1 Methylophilaceae bacterium
GTTATGGCTCCTGGAGAATTTTCAGTGAGAGGTAGTTTGATTGATTTATTTCCAATGGGAAGCATAGTCCCATATCGCTTAGATTTTTTTGATGATGAAATTGATTCTATTCGAACATTTGATGTTGACTCACAAAGAACACTTTACCCCGTAAATGAAATTAAATTACTCCCTGCAAGAGAATGTCCGATGGATGAAAAATCGATCAGTACATTTAGACAAAATTACCGAGAACGCTTTGAAGGAGATCCTTCTCGCTCTTCGATCTATAAAGACATTAGCAAGGGCATTCCTATAGGGGGTATTGAATGGTATATGCCTTTATTTTTCGATGAGATGAGTGATATTTTTAGCTATTTCTCTGATAACACTATTATTTATAAGCACGGCAACCTTGATCATGCATGTAATCATTTTTGGCAGGAGACTGAGAAACGCTTTCGACTATTTGCTTATGATGCCGAACGCCCAATATTAGAACCTAAAGATCTTTTACTTAAATCAGATCGATTTTTTAAATCGATTAATACTTATGAAAAATTTGATTTAAAAAGACCAGAAACTTACGAGAAAATTCCTGATGTATCAATTGATCGAAAAAATATTCAGCCTTTAGCAAAGCTGGATAAATTTATCTCCGAAAGCTCCAAAAGAATTTTTATCTTAGCGGATAGCTTAGGTCGCCGAGAGACCGTTTCCGAGCTTTTAAAAGTAAATGGTATCAAGTTTAAATCTACGGATAATTGGTCACAAGCTTTAAATACGAATGATCAAGTTGTATTAACTGTCAGCCCAGTTCATCAGGGTTATATTTCATCAGATCATATTGTCATTACAGAGTCTGAGCTTTATGTGAATACTGTTCGCCAATCAAAAAGGCGTCATCGTGATAAGAACTTTTCAAGCGATGCTATGGTGCGTGATTTATCAGAGTTAAAAGATGGCGATCCGATTGTTCATGATCAATATGGTGTTGGACGTTTTAGGGGATTATTAAATTTAGATTTTGGAGAAGGTGAAAGTGAATTTTTGCTTCTAGAATATTTTGGTGACGATAAACTTTATGTTCCTGTATCTAATTTAGATCTTATCTCTCGTTATTCTGGAGGACCTGCAGAAACTGCACCACTTCATAAATTAGGCTCTGACCAATGGGATAAAGCCAAGAAAAAAGCTTTAAAACAGATTCATGATACTGCAGCTGATCTTTTAAATATCTACTCTCAAAGGTCTATTAAGAAAGGCTATGCTTTCAAGATTAATTTACAAGACTATGAAAGATTCACAGATGGATTTCCGTTTGAGGAAACTGAAGATCAATTAACAGCAATTAATGCTGTCATTAATGATATGGAATCTCAAAAGCCTATGGATCGTCTTATATGTGGCGATGTAGGTTTTGGTAAAACAGAGGTCGCATTAAGAGCTGCTTTTATTGCGGCGAACGATGGTAAACAAGTCGCAATATTAGTTCCTACAACACTACTTGCTGAGCAGCATTACAATAATTTTATGGATCGTTTTTCAGAGTCCCCTATCAAGATTGCTGAAATTTCACGTTTTAAATCGAAAAAAGAACAAGCTGAGTCACTTTTAAAATTAGCAAATGGTGAAATTGATATCATCATTGGTACACATAGGCTTATTCAAAATGACATTAAATTTAAAAATTTAGGTTTGATTATCATTGATGAAGAACACCGTTTCGGTGTTCGCCAAAAAGAATTACTTAAGGCAATGCGAGCAGAAGTCGATGTCTTAACACTAACGGCAACACCGATTCCGCGAACGCTATCTATGGCTATGGAAGGCTTGCGAGAATTTTCAATTATTTCTACACCCCCACAAAAACGGTTATCAATTAAAACATTCGTAAATAATTATTCAGAGGGTATTATTCGCGAAGCTGTTTTAAGGGAATTTAATCGAGGCGGCCAAGTTTATTTCTTGCATAATGATGTTGACACTATTCTTTCAATGAAAGAAAAATTAGAAAAATTAATACCTGAAGCAAGAATTGAAATAGCTCATGGACAAATGCGAGAGCGAGAACTTGAAAGAGTTATGCATGATTTTTATCAACAAAAAGCTAATATATTGCTTTGCACAACAATTATTGAAACGGGTATAGATATTCCTTCAGCGAATACGATCATCATGAATCGTGCAGATATGTTCGGATTGGCTCAACTTCATCAATTAAGGGGTAGGGTAGGAAGATCTCATCATCAAGCATATGCTTATTTACTTGTTGATCCCGACAGAAAAATTAGTAGCCATGCTCAAAAGCGATTAGAAGCTATTCAACTTTTAGAGGATTTAGGAGCTGGCTATTATCTTGCAATTCATGACCTAGAAATTCGTGGGGCTGGCGAGCTTCTTGGCGATAATCAAAGTGGTCAAATGCACGAAATTGGATTTAACCTATACGTCGATATGTTGAACTATGCTGTTAAGCAACTCAAACTAGGAAAAAAACTAAGTCTTGATAATCCACTTCAAAAAAATACTGAAATTAACCTTCATACACCAGCAATTATTACAAATAGTTATTGTGGCGATATTAATGAACGACTTGTGCTTTATAAACGCTTATCAGCTCTCAATAACTATGAATCATTAATGGAAATGAAAGAAGAGTTGATAGATCGATTTGGAGTGATGCCTGATCAAACGCAATCACTTATTTCATTTCATGATTTAAGAATTTTTATTAAGCAATTAGATATTAAAAAAATAGATGCAAGTAATTCCTCAATTCAAATTAGCTTTGCAAGCGATAGTAAAATTGATCCATTAAAGCTTATTAAGCTTATGAGTGAAGATAAACGTTGTCGTATGAATGGCCCAGATAAAATTAAAATA
>DOEL01000099.1:3217-17856 GCA_003533095.1 Methylophilaceae bacterium
ATGAAAAAAATATTAATCTTGTTTATATTTTATAATTTTTTTGGTTGCTCTTTAAACTCATCTTTAAATACGAAAAATGCTCCTGTGATTGGTGACTCGTCAGACACAATTCTTAATTATTCAACATGGGGCAAGCCTAAAAGTAAGAAAATTATTGTAAGAAGTAATGGCAATGACGAGGAATGGATTTATGAAAGAGGCATACTCTATATTAAGGGTGGCATGCTTACTTCAATTCAGGAATTTGAAGTAAAGTAAAAAAATGTTAGTTAAATTTTTAATCTCATAAGTTTTGGCACAAAATCTTCAATTTTATTATTTGGTGTTTCAATTTTAATGGGTGCTGTAGGTTTTACTTCGCTAAAATATTTACCGTAAATAACCCAAAGCATAGATAAAAATGAATTTGAAGCGGGCTTCATTTCATCTTTAAATAACATTGAGCCTACAAGATGAAGTTTTGTTTTTGCTCTTGTCATCGCAACGTAAAGCAATCTTTTTAATTCATTTTCTTCCTTATTTTTCTCAATGTTATAAATTAAATCATGTAAATGAGGCAGTTTATTATCGGGCTCACTAAATGCTGTGACATCATATAAGCGATTATTTTTAGTGTAATTATCAGTCAGTATCATTTTTTTATCTGATGCGCGTGTGGTTGAATTTAATGAGGGAATAATTACAGCATCAAATTCGAGGCCTTTTGCCTTGTGAATGGTAAAAAATTGAATACGCTCATCAGTTGAAGGAATGTCGGATAAGTAAGTTTTTGTGATTTGTTGCTCGACTAACTCAAAGTCAATCGCGATAGGCGTGCTTGATTTTTGTAAAATATCGAAAAATTTATTTATATCCAGCATGTCATGGGTGTTATGAAGACATAGTTCCCCACCTAAATCCATCCATACTGACTCTATAAGCCTTCTAATATGAATCTTATTTTGATGTTCAAATGCATTTTTTAGTATGTCGACAAATCGATTAATTCTTTTTCTTCCGTCGGAAGAAATAGTATTAATTTTGTTTGTATTATTAATAATTTCCCATACAGTAGATATATGATCATCTTCAAAGAGCAGCGCTAAATCATTCAGCGTGATACCACACCAAGGAGCTCTGAGAATTGCAAGCCAATGAATTCGGTCGCTTAAATCAAGAATCGCGTAACTTAAGGAAAGAATATCCTGAATTGATTGATGTTGATCTAACGCATCTATTTCTACTGCATTAAATTTTAAATCAGGTTTAAATTTGCGAATGTAATTTATTAATTCTGAAAGGTGACTTCTTGATCTTGTAAGAATAGCAATTTTTTCATGACCAGCAAATGTATCAATTAAATTACATACATACTTAGCTTCCTCAGTATCAACATCAGTTCCCTCATCAAATGTTAATGCATGAAACTTAAATTCACTTGTATTGAGATCACTTTCATTTTTTACTGAGAAAAAAGGCTTATAACTTACAGCACCCTCAGGAATGGAGTCTTCTTTTGGCAGTATTTTTTCAAATATTTGATTGATGTTACTTACAATAAGAGAAGATGATCGCCAATTATCTTTAAGTCGTATGGTTTCTAAAGGGATTGTATTAAAGCCATTTTTTTTGGCTTCAATAAAAATACTGACATCAGCCTCTCTAAATTTATAGATAGATTGCATAGGGTCGCCCACACAGAAAATAGTTTTCTGGGTTTCAGATGTCCATCCATCTACTATTTTCTTTAAGAAATTAAAGTGGCTTCTGCTTGTATCCTGAAACTCATCAATAAGTAAATGTGAAATCTTATAATCCAAAGATAATAAAAGATCACTTGCTGTATCGTTTTTACCTAAGGCTTCATTAGCTATTTCTATGATCTCAATAAAATCAACTGTATTACTTTCTCTGAATAGCCTTCTTAGTCTTTTATCGCATTGAAGAAGAAGATTAGAGATAGATTTAAGTTTTATGACATATTCTTCATTGATAGGCTCTGAAATATCTTTGATAGCGATTAAACAATCAATATTAGGTAGATTGCGACATTTAGCCTTATAAAATTCACCTTCTTCATCATTATTAAATCCTTCTCGTACTGAAAATGAAACTCGCCTAGTATTTTTGTCAGTAAATAAAATTTGTGCAATTGTTTGCCATAATGGAATTTCTTCTATATCAAAATTAAAGTAATTTTTACCTCCAAGATTTATGTGATTACTAAGCTTTTTATTTTCAAGGTAGTGGAGCACTTGAATAAGATCACTTAGCTGATTATCGTTTAGTGAATCTTTAATGTTTTGATAAATAGGCTTAATTAAATGATCAAGATAGTCATTAGTTTCCTTAATAATTTTCGCGTTTACTTTTTGAGTGAGTATATGGCATCTAGATTTCCACTGGTCACGAATCGACAGCATCGTGGTTAAGCGACGATTAATCTTTTCATATTCATTGTCATAGTGGCTAAAGACAATTTTAATGTCTTCTATATTTTCTTGAGTCTGTAATATTTGCTTAACCGATTCCTCGTAGAATTTTTCAGGATTATCAGTAATATTGGGCTTATCACCCATTTTGCTTAATATGGGAATTTGACTGACGACGTTATGACAGAATTTATCAATAGTCATTATCTTAAGTCGAGATAGGTCATGCTCAATGTTCCAGCCTTTTTCTTGTGAGCGCTTTAGAATTGTTTTAGCAAAAGGACTGTCGCCTTTTTTAATGCGCTCTAATATCTTAGATTTCATTTCAGAGGCTGCTTTCTTTGTGAAAGTGATAGCTACAATTTCCTCGGGGGCGTCAACTATAGTGAGTAGTTTTAAATATCGATCTGTGAGTAAGCGTGTTTTACCTGAGCCTGCCGGAGCTTCTACAATAAACGAGCTCAAATGAAGAGCTCTTTCTCTTAATTCGATATCACTCATTGCTTAGTTTGTTCAAATTGAAGTATGCGTTCAGGCAGCCTTAAGATAGGCTTAACCTGACAATAAGCTAAATCTTTTTCCCTTACAAATTTGGTAGCCGCATTACCTGATTCATAGCTTTTAATTGCATCATCAATTCGATATTTCCAGAATTCGATTAAATCGTTCCAAGATTTGTATTGCGAGGCAGAGAAATCCTTAATGCCTTGAAGAAGAGTCTTATCTCGACCAATACCAATCCATTGAGGTTTTGACGTATTAATGACACCAATCGCAATAGCATCAATTGGTTTATTTGAGGCAAAGAGGGCGTAAAACGGCATTTGCAGCTCACCATATGCATTTAAAAACCATTCGTTAAGAGTTTTTGTGGTGCCAGATTTATAATCAATCACAATATTGTGTTGATTTACTTCATCGATGCGGTCAATCTTGATATTAAAATTTAGGCAACCTAAATGAATAGCTATATTTTTTTCCGTCTCTTTGACTTCAAAATCACCTCTTTTTAATTCATGATTAACCCAGTTTTTAAGATAGCTTATTAAGCGTATTTCTTCGATATCAAAAAATTCAGATAAGATCCTAGGGTTGTTTTTCTTTTCAATAGATATATTTTTATGAGTAATTTCTTGAATTTTATTTGATAATTCACTCTCATTTAAAGTGCTTACTAGCGACGATGATTTATATTCATTCCAGAATTGTTCTAGGGTTTTATGGAAGAGATTTCCACGCAATCTACTAGTTAAATTTTCTTCAACTTCTTCTTCTATTTGTTTGGCACCAAGTCTAAATTCATAAAATGCCCAAGCAGGGCAAATGGATTGAGCTTCGAGTAATTTTATGCCTGATTTAACTGTTTTTTGTACCTTAATACTATTTGAAGTACTATCTTCAATATATTCAATAACATCATGATTATATTGATTTTTTATGTATTTAAAATTCGTATCTTCAAGTAATTTCGAAGATACAATACTATAAAGTGTTGATGATGGAAAAGCCTCCTCTTCACCCATTTTTTTAGCATATGAGAGTGTGACAAAAGGTGATGTATGAATAAACTTTCCTAAAATTTGCGAGGCGTTTAAATGACGTTTTTCATGCGTGTTGATATGTCTTTCGTGCTGAATTTTAATGGGTATAAATGGATTGTATTGATGTGGTATCGGCCAGTGATGTTCATTTAAATTCATAATCCATGTAGCATCGTAATTTTCATAAACAGACTCATGGAAGCCTGTAATATCAATTTTAAAACTGCCTTGATGCTGATGCTGATAAGTTGTTTTTTTAAGGTAATACTGAAGTATATCTATCATCTCTTGGATAGATATTTCACCCATCAAATTGTCTAACGAGGATATCGTTTCATTAGTTTTGTTCCATGCTTCATAAATACTTTCTTCAAAAGTATCTTTAGGAATTAAAAGACAAGATTGAATATTCTTTAAATATTGATCAAATGCTTTAATCCATTTTGCTGGAGTTCTCTTTGTTCGCCATTCTTGATGTGAGGCATGTATTTGCTTTAAATGTGTCTTAAGGTAGGGTATTTCATCATTCAAGCCTTCAATTAACTCAGACATTTCAATGAGATCTTTAATTGAGATATTGCCTTTTCTTTTTCTTCCTAGATAGTTAATAAGCCTATAGCGTTTACATAACTCATCACGGTCTGACCAGCCATTATGACTAAGGATGTTTTTAATTTCATTGACCTTAGAGGTACCTCGAGCAGCCAATTCAATTAGTTTTAAGTTTAAATAAACCACAGATAGATGAAATAAAGGCGTATTTAATGAAAAGCGATAAATTCTTTTTTCTTGAGATAGGCTTGGTGTAAATGTTTCTGGATGAAATGTTTTATCAAGCATGCTAGAAAAGCGATCAATAATTTGATCCAGCTGTGGTGTCACAATCAATATTTTTTTATTATTTTCTATTTGTGTTTTACACCACGCGACAATTTGCATGCACTCATGTTCTTCGTTAAGAAAAACATGTGATTCAATATAAGGGGTGATTTGTGAGGGTTTAAAAAACTCGACCTCAACTTGGGTTTTACATGCCTCAATAAACGATTCCTCAATAGGTGTTATAAATTCAAAATCTACAAAATGAAGAGGGTGTTCAATTGAAATATCACCATTTCTGATGTGTTCTTCAGTTATCTTTAAAAAATTATTAAAAGTCGTAACATTTTTATCGCTACAATATTTTTTAAAAATGAGACGCCAAGCGTTAAAAAATGCATGTTCTTCACTTCGCTCTTCACTTTTTAAGGTATTTTCACCAATATTGAATTGATCAATCAGGCGATTAGCTTGAATTGCAGTTTCACTTAAGTTTTCAATATTAGATAAATCAAAAAATGATTTCTTATCTCGCTTAATACAACTTTCCCATAACAATTTTTCTTCAATACCATTGAGAATACGATATGGCATATCGATATTTGGGTTTTTTTTAAAAAGGCTATTGATGAAATCAGGGAGTGCCATCACCTTTTCTTTTGAATTAAAGTGCTGGCTTAATTTAAAAGCTTCTTTTGAATTGCGGCAGAGATAGATAGGCTTTTGCTCAGAATGCATGCTTCTATTGTAAACTTATCCCCGTTAATTATTATTAAAAAAATATGACTGAGCGTAAAAATTACATTACCAAGCAAGGATATCAGCGCCTAAAGGAAGAGCTCGATTTCTTAGTTAAAGTTGATCGACCTAAGGTTGTTGCAGATGTTTCATGGGCTGCGAGCAATGGTGATCGTAGTGAAAATGGAGATTATATATATGGGAAGAAGCGCTTACGTCAAATTGATGCAAGAGCTAAATTTTTATTTGGCCGCATTGATGAAGCGGTGGTGATCGATGCTTCAATGCAAGAGCAACAAGATAAGATTTTTTTTGGTGCGTGGGTAACTTTACTGAATGAGTCTGATAATTCAGAGCATTATTATCGAATTGTGGGGCAAGATGAAATTGATACTGAAAAAGGCTTTATTAGTTGGGTATCACCCATTGCTGAGGCGCTTTTAGGCAAAAACTTAGATGACGAAGTGAAAGTTGAAACTCCAGGAGGCTTAGTTAAATTTAGAATAATTGATGTGGCTTATCATGAATAGCAAAAGCCCTATCGTGTGCCATTTAATATGCAAGGTGATTGATTTTTTTGGAGATATTGGTATTGCCTGGCGTATAGCAAAACAGCTTAAGAATGATTTTAATGTTGAAGTACATCTTCTCGTTGATGATCTAGTGACTAGTCAGAGATTAATACCTTCAATAGATACTTCTCTACAAAAACAAACAATTGAAGGCATCAGAATTTATTGTTGTGATTTTAGTGAAGGTTCAACATCCTTGCCACCACCTCCAGATTTCGTGTTTAATCTTTTTAATATAGATTTGCCGCATAACTATAAAAAACTTGTTAAGCGCAAAAAGTCTAAATATATTGTGATTGAATATTTATCAGCCGAACCCTGGGTAGATAATTTCCATTTAAAACCTTCTATAGATCCTGAATCAGGGCTTATTAAAACCTTTTTCTATCCTGGGTTTACGAATCAAACCGGCGGCCTTATTCGCGAGAAGAACTTATTCTTCCGTCGAGAAGCTTTTGATCAATCTAAACGCCATAACGTAATTCATTCATTAGGCGGAGATCCTAATTTATACTCGATATCACTCTTTTATTATCCAATACAAAAAATTGATTTTTTTCTTGATTCGATAGATCGCTTAAAGAAACCTATTCAATTTTTTATACCACAATATCTATTTGATCTTTTAAAGCTAAGAAATGAGTATCAATTTATTCGTATCATTAATTATCCATTTTTAAGTCATGATGATTTTGATGATTTACTGTGGTCATGTGATCTTAATTTTGTGCGAGGTGAAGATAGCTGGATTAGAGCTATTTGGGCGGGCAAGCCTTTTATTTGGCAACCTTATATTCAACAAAATAACATTCATATAATTAAACTTAAGGCTTTTTTAAAACGTTATTGTGAAACTTGCGATCAAGATTTATCAGAGATTTTAATTAAAATGCACGACGACTGGTCGAATAACAAATTTAATGAAGTTTTATGGCTTGATTTTTTTAAAGAACAAGCTCGTTTAGAAGCTTTTGCATTAAAACAAAGTCATTATTATTTTAAAGAAGCTTCGTTTGTAGAGAGTTTGATCGATTATTGTTCTGAAACATAATTTTCGAGTATAATTTCACCCTTTTATTTGGTAGGCATTTCCAAGGATCAATATTATGAAAATCGCTCAAGAACTTCGCGCCGGCAACGTGATTATGGTTGGCAATGACCCTATGGTCATCTTAAAAACTGAATATAACAAATCAGGCCGAAATTCAGCTGTAGTGAAGATGAAAATGAAAAATCTTCTTACTGAAGCCCCGAGTGAAAATGTATATAACGCCAGCGATAAATTTGAAGTGATCGTTTTGGATAAAAAAGATGTCACTTATTCTTATTTTTCAGACCCTGCTTATGTGTTCATGGATAGCGAATATAATCAATATGAAGTTGATGCTGAAAATATGTCAGAAGCTTTGAATTTTCTAGAAGATGGTATGCCTTGCGAAGTTAAATTTTACAATGGCAAAGCAATATCAGTAGAACTACCAAATTCTGTAACGCGTGAAATTACTTATACTGAACCAGCTGTGAAAGGCGATACTTCAGGTAAGGTTATGAAACCAGCTAAAATCAATACTGGTTTTGAATTGATGGTACCTTTATTTTGTAATACGGGCGATAAAATTGAAATTGATACACGCACTTTAGAATATAAAAACCGCGTTTTATAATTTTTAAGCAGTTCCACCTACAACTAAACCATCTATTTTGATTGTAGGCTGCCCTACACCAACTGGCACACTTTGGCCTTCTTTGCCGCAAGTTCCTACACCTGAATCTAAAGACATATCATTTCCAATCATGCTGACTTTCTTTAACACTTCAGGACCATTTCCAATTAAAGTTGCACCTTTGACTGGATAGAGCAGTTTTCCATCTTCAATCATCCATGCTTCAGCTGCTGAAAATACGAATTTCCCACTTGTGATATCTACCTGACCACCCCCAAAGTTAACTGCATAAATACCTTTTTTGACTGACTTGATAATTTCTTCAGGAGTTTTAGTACCGTTAAGCATATAAGTATTGGTCATTCTTGGCATGGGAAGATGTGCATAAGATTCTCTTCTTGCATTTCCGGTGGTGGGCATATTCATAAGTCTCGCGTTTAACGTATCTTGAAGATATCCTTTTAGAATGCCGTTTTCTATAAGCACCGTCCTTTGTGTTTCATTACCTTCATCATCGATATTTAGCGAACCTCTTCGATCTTTGATCGTTCCATCATCAACCACAGTAATATCTTTTGCAGCAACTTGAGTGCCAATTTTATTACTAAACGCAGAGCTACCTTTCCGATTGAAATCACCTTCTAGGCCATGACCAATAGCTTCGTGCAGAAGAATGCCTGGCCATCCAGGACCTAAGACTACTGTCATACTTCCTGCAGGGGCTGGTTTCGCATTGAGGTTAGTTGTGGCCTGATGAACAGCTTCATGTGCATACTTTTTCAATATTTCATCTGAGAAATATTCAAATCCAAAACGACCTCCACCACCAGAAGAACCTTGTTCTCTTTTTCCATTTGACTCAGCAATAACATTAATAGATAACCTTACGAGAGGTCTTATATCAGCAGAAATTTTTTGCTCATTATTAATCACGAATATTACTTCATACTCTCCAGCAATCGATGCTGTGACTTTGGTTATTCGTTCATCCATTTGTTTAGCAAAATTTTCTATTTTTTCAAGAATTGCAATTTTAATTTCAACAGGGACAGAAGAGAGTGGGTCTTGAGTAGTGTATAAATTAGATATTATTTTAGGATGATCTAATTTATGACTTTGATTTAAATTTTTTGAAGCAATTGATTTGGCGATATTTGAGGAGGACAAGAGAGCTTCAATAGATATATCATCAGAATAAGCAAAAGCAGATTTATCTTTTGTGACAGCTCTCACACCAACACCTTGATCAATCGAGAAGCTACCTGACTTAACCTGGCCTTCTTCAAGGCCCCAGTATTCATTTTTTGTATATTGAAAATAAAGATCGGCATAATCAACACCATGAGACATCATGCCGTTGAGTATTTTATTAAGATCTTTTATTTCAATGCCAGATTGTCCGAGAAGTAAATCTTTTGCATGCGCAATTTTATATTCCATGTGGGACGTTATTTAATGGTTCGATGTTTAAGAGCGGGTAAAGATTTACGAACAGATTTAATATATTCTTTATTTAAGAATCCAGTAATCACACCAGAACCACGGCTTAGACGATCTAGCACTGTACCCCAAGGATCAACGATCATTGAATTACCGTGTGTTTCTCTTCCGGATAAGTGATAGCCACCCTGAGCAGGCGCTAACACGTAACATTGATTTTCAATTGCTCTTGCACGAATTAAAATTTCCCAGTGCGCTTTTCCAGTAGTTTCTGTAAATGCTGAAGGAATTACAAGAAGATCAATTTCTTTCATCACTCTAAATAATTCAGGAAATCTAAGATCGTAACAAATTGCAATACCAATTTTTCCAAATGGAGTGTCGACAACAACAACATCGGAACCTGCTTCAATAAGTTTGTCCTCACGGTAGTATTCCTCGCCCATATCAAATCCAAAAAGATGAATTTTGTCGTAGCGGTGAACTAAATTACCTTTATCATCATAAATTAAGCAACTGTTTCTAATTTTATTTTTATCTTTTGACACCATAGGAATCGAACCACCAACTATCCATACTTTATTTTTCTTGGCCTGTTTAGATAAAAAAGATTGTACAAGTCCTTGATCTGGCTTTTCTCTCGCTTTTAATTTTTCTGAATCTTTAGCACTCATAATAGAGAAATATTCAGGAAGGGCTATAAGTTTAGCGCCTTGATTCGCAGCAATAGTAATTAAATTTTCAGCTTCATTGAGGTTTGATTTGATATCTGGCCCCGATGCCATTTGTATACCAGCGATCTTTACAATATCTTTATTGATTAACTTTGCTTTTGTTGTTTTTATTTTAGATTTAATAGCCATTATTATTTTTTTTCATTAAACAAGTTTTTAGTATTGTCGATCGTTGTTTTAATTTTATCAGATGCGGAGTTATTAACTTCTTCAGGATTTTCCCATGTGCCAATAATACGATATTCTGAAGTCAGCACCTTGTTAAGTGGATCCTTAAGAATTTTTTGAGCAACGAAAGCGGCAGCACCCGCTAGCGGGCCACCTGCGAGAGCGGCGATGGACAAGCTATCACTAATATGGGGTGTGACTTTAACATTTAAATCTTGTGTTTCTTTTATAATATTTATATCCCCTGACATAAATACTTCCGCTGCTGGGCCATTCATTCTGAAGTTTGTAGTTTTCATGATGCCATTATTCATTCTTACAGAAGTGTTGATAGAGTCAAATATAAAGCCACTTCCAAATAAATCTCTAAAATCTAGGCTTAATCTTCTTGGCAAACTTTGGAGTGTCACTAAACCAAAGAGACGACCTACACCTGGCTCTACTTTTAAAATAGTTCCTTTGTGAATGTCTAGGGTAAAAGATCCATCAATTTTGTTTTTATCAAAATTCATAGGATTGCCAATCCATTTAAATTGACCAGAAATTTCTGCATCACCATCTTTGACGAAATGGTTGTAACCCATGAAATCAAGTGTGTTACCAAGATTAGTAATCTTCCAGTTAAAATTAATATTGGATTTAGAATTCTTTTTCCAATCAAGCCATTCACCATCTGCCTGAAAGACATTCGTATCATTTGTAATTTTAAATTTTTGGATATCAATATTTTGTTTGGTCGTATTCGAAATAAGTTCTAACTTGCCAAGTTTTTTATTATCCATTTCAAAGTTTTCAATTTTGATATCTAAGTTAGGTATTTTTTGATTGGCAGTATCTTGAGTTGAAGAAATTTTTTTAATTTCATTTGGCAATTTAAGATTATTTAGACGTGCAATTAATTTGTTATCTTTTTCTGTCCATAAAAGATTGCCGGATGTTTCGTTTGAATTTAGTTTAAATTTTGTACTGTTACTAACTGGCGCAATTTCTATTTTAATATTATTGAATCTTCTATCAAAAAGATCAGCACTTTTAAGGACTATATCAGCCTTGTCTATTTTAAAGCTTTGATTATCTTCGCCTCCACTATAAATATTTATAAAGTCGTCTAAATTTGCATATGGGAGATTCGCTCTAAGATAGAGTCCTTTTTGTGGAATTGATTTAATATCTGAATTAATTGAGATATACCCTTTATCAATAAACATGAGATTATTTTTTTCAGTGCGTGATATTTTTGAATTCACAATATTGCTATATTTAAATTCAATATCATCATTTTTTGGATTATTTTGCTTTTTACTAAAGTAGAATTTTTCTTCCTTATCTTTCCCTTTATTAAATGGGGCAGGATAGCCCATTTCAATTCCTTTTAAGTCTGATGTTATTTGTATATTGAGAAGTGGTTTTTTGTATTCCACTAAACCCTCCCATTCAGCTGAACCATTCAATTTAGATAATTTCGTACCTAATTTTTCTTCAATTCCTTTGTCGGTAAAGTTACCTTTAAGTTTAACTTTAATAACTTTGCTAGAGTCTGCAGTCAGTGCAATATTTGTATTGCCTCCAAACATAGTGCCATTGAGATTTTCAGCTTTAACATTCTTTTCATCAAATGTGACGATTCCTTTAATTTTTTCTATATTAGGAATACCCATAGTTGCATTGCTTAGATTGCTATCCAAGAATTGATATTGCCCTTTAAAAGTAATAGCATCCAAATTGTCCATAGGGATATCGATATTCACTGTTAATTTACCTTCGCCTGATCCGCTTGCTTCATCAAATAAATGTTGAACTGATTCTTTTATAGGGCTGTTATTAATAAATTTGATAGCTTCACGGGTTGGACTATTAAGTGTTCCTTGAATATTTAAAACGGGGTGTTGAATTGATATCGCAGGAATACTTGTTTTAAGGTCTTTAATTGTATTGCCTAAGAATTGACCTTTCACGCTTGTAAGTTCAAAAGTGCCTGCATTAATCGATGCGTTGAAATCAAATTTTTCAACTACAGGCCATCCTGCGCCATACTCGATTAAAGTATTTTTTCCTGTTGTTGTAACTATAAATGAACCCTTATTAGGATCAGGTCTGTTATTTGAATCCACAAATGGAAAATCAGCTGTTGAGCCTTTAATCGTTACCAATGTATTTTCTAAGCTTCCTTCAAGGAGTGAAGTGTCCAGCCAGTGAAGGTTTTCAGCACTAATTGTTTTAGGATAATAAGCTTTAGCATGTTTAAAATCGACAAAGGGTATCGAAGCTTGTATATCCAAATCAGGTGCTTTATCCAAAAATGATTTAATGCTTCCATTTATTGAACCATTTATGTAGGCATTATTAAAGTTGATGTTTTTTAGCGTTAAATAATTTCCTGTCCATTTTAAATCACCATGAAGGTCATTAAATTTGAGTTGCTCTCTAAATATTTTATTGAAAGTAAGAGAAACATCGGTTGACTTAAATTTTAAGGAACCATCTTTATCAGATACATGGATAGAGCCTGAAAGATTTTCAAATCCAGGAAAATCTTCAAAGGATTTTAGACTTAGTTTATCAAATTGTGCTTTGAGATATATTTTAGTTTGATCGCTATCTATCCATTTAAGATCTAAATTAGATAAAGATCCTGAAGGTTGAATTGCATTAACTTTATTTTTAATATCATCAAAGTAAGGCAAGGTCTGTAATATTTCATTTGCCGCATCAAGTTGAATTTTATTTACTTTAAGAGAAAATGCATTTGGTTTATTTGTTTCCGTAGAAATGGTAATTGAAGAATCAGCGTCTTCGATATTAATGCCGTTATTAGTTAGAAGGTAAAGATTTTCAAATGCAATTTGATGATCCTTTTTATTTGATAGCCAAATAATATCGCCAGAAAAATTCTTCAAATTAAGTTCGTTTTTGTAAGCCTTATTTAATTCAGTTTTAAAACTTGTGAGCTTAATGGACGCTTTAATTTTAGTAATCGCGGCATTGGTGATGGATGCTGTTAAATTTAAATCACCTGTGCCAGCATTAATTTTGATCGGGTAGTTTAACCAAGGCGTATAGGCTGCAAGATTGATATTACCTGCTTTAATTTTTATTTCAGAATCCCATGAATTAATATCCTCAATTTTTTTGGCATATATATTTCCGCTAAGATCAATAAATTGATTGTCACTGTTGCTGATCCTGAAATTAAGATCAAATTTATGTTTGCCAATGAGTTCAATAAGGAATGGCGTTTTGTAACTAAAATTTAAATCTTTTAATGAAAGCGTTGGTGCTTGTCTATATTCATCATGCCAATCAATCTCACCTTGCTTAATGACCACCTTTTTTTGATTGAGAAGCCAATTTGTTAATTTATTATTGGCAGGACCATCAATAATAATGCCACCAATAAAAATTTTATTATTTGTATCTCGCTTAATTAGAAGCTTCGGGCTTTGCAGCCTAATCTCTGAAAGCGTTGGACTTAAATAAAGTAGACTTAACCAAGAAAAGTCAGCGCTTATTTCTTTGAGTGCAAGTGTTGCATTGTTTTGATCGTCGTAAAATACAACCTCATTTAAAGCGATTTCTGGATTGATAAAATCCCATTGACCCTCAAGCGAATTTATCTTGATTGTTTGCCCTGTTGCTTGTGATGCAAGGACTTCAATTTTTGATTTGTAGTTATTTAAATTAGGTTTGATGTAAAACTGAAATGCTAGACTAATGATTACGATAAAAATGGTGTAGGTAATGACAAACGCAATACCTATTTTTTTAACGTAAGGAAGTAATTTTTGCTTCATGGGTCTTTCTTAAACTTAAACCGCTTACGTTATTTTACTTTAAATTATTGGATTGTTTGTTTTAGTTGCTCAAGAATTGAAGGGTTATCTAGGGTTGAAATGTCAGAAGTAATTTCTTCGCCTTTGGCAAGAGAGCGCAGAAGTCTACGCATAATTTTTCCTGAACGTGTTTTTGGTAAGTTATCTCCAAATCGAATATCGTCAGGTTTAGCGATAGGGCCAATTTCTTTACCGACCCACTCTCTGAGTTGACTCACAATTGTTTTAGCTTCTTCACCTTCAGGCCTTTTGCCTTTAAGAACAACATAAGCGACAATTGATTCACCTTTAATTTCATGAGGTTTACCTACAACGGCAGCTTCAGCGACAAGAGGGTTTGATACCAGGGAGGATTCAATTTCCATTGTGCCAAGTCTATGGCCTGAAACACTCAATACATCATCAATACGGCCCATAATTGTGAAATAGCCAGTGGTTTTGTCTCTGATAGCTCCATCACCCGCTAGGTAAACTTTTCCTCCGAGCTCTTCAGGGTAATAACTTTTCTTAAATCGTTCAGGATCCCCCCAAATAGTTCGAATCATAGAGGGCCAAGGCTTTTTAATGACTAATAATCCACCTGTTCCCCAGGGGACTTCATGGCCTGCCTCATCCACAATGGCTGCATCGATACCTGGGAAGGGTAATGTGCAAGAACCAGGGACTAAAGGTGTTGCGCCAGGCAACGGTGTAATGACATGACCACCCGTTTCTGTTTGCCA
>DOEL01000099.1:18180-25544 GCA_003533095.1 Methylophilaceae bacterium
TCAGGATTTGACTCTTTATTTAATTCAGAGGCTTTAATGAGTGATCTAATAGCTGTAGGCGCTGTATAAAAGATACTGACTTGATGTTTTTCTATCATTTGCCAAAAGCGGCCTGCGTGAGGAAAGGTTGGAATACCTTCGTATATTAGTTGTGTAGCACCCATAGCAAGAGGCCCATATACAACATAGGTATGCCCTGTAATCCATCCCACATCTGCGGTGCACCAATAAACATCATTTTCTTTAATATCAAAGGTCCATCGCATTGTATTCATGGCATGCAGGAGATAGCCAGCAGATGAATGTTGAACGCCTTTGGGCGTTCCGGTTGAGCCTGAGGTATAAAGCAAAAAGAGGGGATGTTCAGCATTTACAAAGACAGGATCACATTTTGTAGATTGATTTTTTATAAGATCGTGCCACCAGATTTTTTTAGAATCTAATTCGATAGGATCTTTTGATTTCTTGAGCACTACAGTACCAATGACTGATTCGCAGCCGCCTAAATTAAATGCCTCATCCACTGCTGCTTGGAGAGGTAATGTTTTACCACCTCTAAACTGAATATCAGCTGTGATAACAAGTCTAGCTTGCGCATCTTTAATTCGTTCTTGAATACTTTTTGCTGAAAAACCACCAAATACAACGGAATGCGTTAATCCGATTCTGGCGCATGCAAGCATAGCGACCACTGCTTCAATTCCCATAGGGAGGTAAATTACAACTCGATCACCCAGATCTAAATTAAAGGTTTTAAGACCATTTGAAAATTGACATACTTTTTCATAAAGCTCTTTGTAGGTGACCTTTGTAACATCCCCGTTATCGGCTTCAAAGATAATCGCAACTTTATTAGGCTGAGTGTTTAAGTGTTTATCAAGACAGTTGTATGAAACATTTAATTCCCCATCTTCAAACCATTTATAAAAAGGGGCATTTGAATCATTAAGTGTTTGCGTAAAAGGTTTTTTCCAGACAATTAATTCACGAGCAAGATCAGCCCAGAATTGCTCGTAATTTTCATTTGCAGCGACACATAATTTTTCATAATGAGCCATCCCGGATACATTAGCTTGGTCTACAAATGTTTGATCGGGATGAAATGTTCTATGTTCGCTTAAAACTGACTCAATACCCATATGGTTTAAATGACACTTAACTTAAGAAAACAAAAACTATTATTAGTAGTTATTTATTTTATGTAAAGCAAAAAAATTGTGCTTCATATATTTTAATTATTTAACGCTTGTGAGCTAGGGTTTATGTGTGGTAAAAGTCATGCATCATATAGTATTAATATCAATACACCATGAATTTAAGAGTTAGATTAAATCTATTAATTACAGTGATTTTACTGATATTCCTTGTTTCAATGGGTTATACCATTATGAAAGGGTCGAAGGAATCGATTCAAGAGGGTGTGGAGTCAGCAAATCGCGTGACTATGCAACTCTTGGATACTGTAATTATTAGTTCGGCCCAAAATCCAGAATGGGGTTATACCCATGATGTTTTAAAAAAATTTTTAGAAGAGTTGGGCCATGTAAGAAGTAGCGATATTTATCTCTATACACTTCAAGGAGAACTTCTTTATCGTTCGCCACCTTCTAAATATCGTTCAGATGACTCCCCGCCGCCCAAATGGTTTGAGAATTCTTTAAAACCTAAAGAGCAAATAGATTCTAGAACGATTAGATTTGGAAAATTGATTGTAAAGACAAATCCTACCGGCGCTATAAGAGAGTCGTGGGCTAAGATGAACCACTTTTTTTGGATCGCATTTATATTTTTTATTTTTTTAAATATTCTAGTGTATAAGATGCTTGGCTTTTGGTTACGACCTCTTGAGCCTATGGTTGAAGCAATTAATAAAATGGGTGCAGGGGATTTTGAAGCAAGACTCCCAAATTTTAATTTGCCTGAATTTGCAACGATAGCGACAAACTTTAATCGTATGGGTGATTCTCTCCAGGCTTCGATTAGAGAAAATCAAAGATTAGCGTTAATTGCTCAGCAAACTGCTGATGCTATTGTTATTCATGATCTCCAATCTAACATTTCTTTTTGGAACGCTTCAGCTGAAAAAATATTTGGATATTCTTCAAAGGAAATATTAGGGAAACCAGCTTACATACTTTCATCTAAAGCGGATGAAAAAGATTTAAAGAAAAGCTTTCAATTAATTCATCAGGGTAAATATATTCACAATATTGAAACGCAAAGAATTAAAAAAAATGGTGAAGTTGTAAATGTGGCTTTATCAGCTTCACCTCTCATAGATCCCATCACTAATAAAATTATTGGTGATATTTGCAGCATGAGAGATATCAGTGAAAAGAAAATTGCAGAAGAATCAAAATTAAAGCTCGAAGAAAATAGAAAGTTTACTCAATTAATTCAAAGCCATATTGAAGATGAAAGAAGAAGTTTGGCAAGAGAACTTCATGATGAGTTAGGACAGTATGTATCTGCCATTAAAATTTTTGCAGCCAATATATCAAATAAAGCTAAAAAGCTATCGCCCGAAATTGAAAAAAATGCAGAATCTGTGATCTCTGCAGCCAATCAAATATATGACGGCATGCATAGTATTATTAAGCAATTAAGACCCGGGTCTCTTGATAACCTTGGTTTAGCTGAAACTCTCAAGGACACAGTAAATACCTGGCAAAAACAATATCAAGATTTAAAAATACATTTATCGATTACTGGGGATCTACATCAGTTAAATGAAACTTTAAATATTAATATTTATCGAATTATCCAAGAGGCCATGAATAATGTACTTAAACATTCGAAAGCCAAATCTATTGAAATTCATCTAGCAATTAACAAGAAAGGTTTTTTAGAATTAAACTTTAGCGATGATGGAAAAGGAATGGATCTTAAAAAGATAGATAAAACCAAAAACTTTGGTATTTTAGGCATGCAAGAACGAATTCAGTCCTTGCATGGTTCATTTGAATTAATTTCTAAAAAGAATCAAGGAACACAGATTCTGATTTCGATACCCACTTCTTAAAGGACTTAAATTGAGTCAAATTAAAATTTTACTTGTTGATGATCATGCAGTGGTTCGTATGGGCTTTAAGATGCTTATCGAGGCCGAAGCAGATATTAGGGTCATAGGTGAAGCTGAAAGTGGCGAAGCCGCCATTAAATTATTTCAAGAGTTAAAGCCAGATATTATTGTAATGGATATAACGATGCCTGGCATTGGAGGCCTTGAAGCCATTGATCGTATCATGGCAAAAGACAAAAATACTAAAATTCTTGTGCTATCAGCTCATGAAGATTCAGTGCATCCTAAAAGAGTGCTTAATGCCGGTGCGATGGGCTATTTAACAAAAAGAAGTGCTGCTGAAGAGTTGATCAAAGCTATTAAGTCGATCCATCAAGGTAAACGATATTTGGAGCCAAATATTGCTCAACAAATGGCGATTACACAATTATCAGGAGAAACTAATCCTATAGAAATTCTCTCAGATCGAGAATTTGAAGTGTTTATGGCTTTAGCAAAAGGGAAAAGTACCAATGATATTGCAGAAACGTTATGTTTAAGTCCTCGAACAGTTGGCACACATTTATATAATATTAAACAAAAATTAAATGCCAATAATTCTGCAGAGATTGCTTTGATTGCTATTCGCTGCGGTTTAATTGACCCTTGATTTCAAACTTATATTTGAAGCGATAGCGCCACTTACAATAATTAAAGTTGCACCTAATATATCTTCAATTCTCATTGTCTCGTTAAAATATAAAAGGCTAATCACACCCGAAAAAACAATTGTTAAGTAGGATAAAGCCCCTATAACTAGTGTATTACCAAGTCTATACGCGCGAGTCATTGCAATTTGAGCAATGGTAGCTGAGAGACCAAGCGGAATTAGTATCCACATATCACCCCAAGCTAGTTTTTGATAATCTGTAAAACTAATCCATAGCCCTGAACCTAGAGTTGATACAAGGGTAAAATAAAAGACGGTGCGCCAATCAGGTTCATTCAGTTTACTGAGTTGTATAACGTGAATATAAGCTAGTGCCGCTCCAATTCCAGATACTAGACCTATTGCGCCTGCAAACCAACTTTGCCATTCACCGTGGGGATCAAGAATTAATAGAGCACCAATAAATCCACTGATGGTACAAAATAAAATGGATTTTTTAATTTTTTGGTGAGATATAAAAGGCAAAAAAAATCCAAGAAAAATAGGCGACGTATAATTGAGTGTCATTGCCGAACCTAAATTGAGATGCGCAATAGCATAAAAGAAGAAAGCCAAAGATAAAAAGCCTACAACACCACGGTCAATTTGTTTTCTTAGATGTGGGGTTTTAATTTCCTTTTGTCCAATCATGATGTAAATGAAAAGAATCAAAAGACTGATAAATGATCGATAGAACACAAGTTCAACGCTTGAAAAATGGTTAGCGCCAAGTTTTACAAATGACCCCATAAGTGAAAAAAAGAAGGTTGCTATGATCATCCATAGCATGCCCTTTTTTTGATTTGTCATAGATAGGCAGACATTTCTGATTGATACCATTGATGAAAATGTTTTAATCCATCTTCCAAGGGTTCGTGATAAGGCCCCATATCTTCTTGTTTGTTTTTGAAAAGTAAGCGCCTTCCTTCGTGCATTTTTTCGCAAATGATTTTGTCTTCCAGAGCCGTTTCGTTATAAGCAGCTTGTTGGGCAGTAATATAGTCTTGATCAAAAAGGATGGTTTCTTCTGGATAATAAAATTCAATAATATTTCTACATTGATCAGTGTTATCTGGAATGAGATGAGAGACGACGATGACATTGGGATACCATTCAATCATAAAGAAAGGATATATCGTGAGCCAAATAGCCCCAAATGCTGGACTGTTGTGACCATTTTGTTCATAAATCTTCGATTTCCAAATGTCATAAATAGGAGAACTTTGGGCATGATTTTTGTTCCGGAAAGGCACTTTTTGAATAGATGAGAACGATTTAAATTCCCATGTTAAATCATCGCAGTTCACGATATTGTTGAGCCCCGGATGAAACGCCCATACATGATAATCTTCAAGATAAACTTCAATAAATGTTTTCCAATTAAAATTGTAATGATCAATTTTGATGCTATGTAATTTGTATGATTCAAAATTTAACAATTGATTTAATTCTTTAAATTCCATCGCATCCTTGATATTTTTTGAAGTCTGCTTTTGTGTTTGTTTAAAAATGAGATTGTAGATTTCTTCTACTGGAAATGACTCTAAATTTAGACATGGATTTTCCTTAAAGTAAGGTGCGCCTTCCAATTTTCCATCAAGACCGTAAGTCCAGCGATGAAGTGGGCAGACGATATGAGATGCTGAACCTTTGTTTTCAAGCATTAGCGCTTGTCTATGACGGCAAATATTACTTAATACATTCATTTTTCCATGATTATTTACTAGAACTGCTGCTTGATTTAGTGCGTCTAAAACTTGGTAATTACCGTGCTCTGGAGCCATTAAACGGTGACCTAAATATTTTGGATATTTATCGAAAATCGCTTTTTTCTCTATCTCAAAAATATTTGGATCGATATAGCTATGGACAGGTAGCTGACTAAAAATCTTAGCTTGCGAATCAACCGATTTGAGTGTCAACATACTTGATTATTAACTATGGAGAAATGTTTTTTAAAATCTACGGCAATTTTGCCTTAAATCGGTTTTTTTGCAAACTTAATTCACCTTTTAAGCCCGCTATCTTGCTTAAATCAGCTATTTGAGCTACTCTCAACGTTTGAATATTTATGCATTTTATAGAGGAGTTTTTAAATGAAAAATCCACTTGATTCAATCTTAGGAACAATCATTTCGGGCTTGGTTTTAACGCTAGTGCTCTACTTTTTTCTTAAAAACTTTATTTTGTAGGAGTTTAAATAATGGAATTTATACCTGGACTTGCTAGATGGCTTCATATTGTGGCTGGTATCACATGGATTGGTTTACTTTATTACTTTAACTTAGTGCAAATTCCTGCATTAAAGGATGCTGCTGCAGATGGCTCAGCTGCTGGTATTACAAAGCATGTGGCGCCTCGCGCTTTATTATGGTTCAGATGGGCTGCTGTAGCGACTTGGCTTGCAGGCGCTGCAATCTTACAAGAAAACTTTATTAGTGCATTTACTTTGCAAACCGGATATGAAGGCATCGGTATTGGCGCTTGGTTAGGCACAATTATGCTATTTAATGTCTGGGTTCTCATCTGGCCCAATCAACAAAAGATTCTGGGCATGGTTCAAGCTTCAGACGATGAAAAAGCTAAAGCAAGAAGAGTGGCCTTTCTTGCATCGAGAACTAATTTAATGCTTTCTCTCCCCATGCTTTTCTTTATGGCGAATGGATTGAGTCATCGCGCATTAATCGGTCTTTAATTTAATTTAAGCTGAAATAAACGGAGGCTTAAGCCTCCGTTTGTGTTTATAAGTACGGAAAATTGTATGTCAAAAATGATGGATACTTACGCTAGACAACCCGTCACCTTTGAGAAAGGTGAGGGTGTTTGGCTATGGGCTAAAAATGGTAAAAAATATCTAGACGCACTTTCCGGTGTGGCGGTTAATGGATTGGGTCATGCACATCCAAAATTAATTAAAGCTATTAATGAGCAAATATCAAGACTGATCCATGTTTCAAATGTTTATCACATAGCTGAACAAGAAAAACTAGCTGAAAAACTTACTTCTATTTCAAAAATGGATAATGTCTTTTTCTGTAATTCTGGCTGTGAGGCAAACGAAGCGGCTATTAAACTCGCAAGACTTTATGGGCATCAAAATGGTATTGATACCCCAGAAATTATTGTCATGGAAAAAGCTTTTCATGGCCGCACGATGGCTACATTATCTGCTACGGGAAATCGAAAGACACAAGCTGGTTTTGAACCGCTTGTCGGTGGATTTATTCGAGTTGCATTTGATGACTTAGAGGCTATTCAGCAAATTGCATCAAGAAAAAATAATGTAGTAGCAATTCTTGTAGAGCCTATCCAAGGTGAGGGCGGTATTAATATTCCAAGCAATATTCAAAACTACCTAAAAGGCTTAAGAGAGATTTGTGATCAACATCATTGGCTTTTAATGTTAGATGAAGTGCAATCTGGTATTGGTAGAACAGGGAAATGGTTTGCCCATCAACACACATCTATTCACCCAGATGTTATGACACTTGCAAAAGGCTTAGGCTCTGGTGTTCCTATAGGCGCGTGTTTAGCAAGAGGTAAGGCAAGTCAGGTATTTACGCCGGGCAAACATGGTTCGACTTTTGGAGGTAATCCGCTAGCGACCGCAGTCGGTTATGCAACGCTGAGTATTATCGAAGAAGATAAGCTTTG
>DOEL01000024.1:0-2176 GCA_003533095.1 Methylophilaceae bacterium
CCCTCTGCTCTTACAATAATATTTCCAAATTCATTTGGATCTAATAAGCGACCTTTTGCATTTACCGTATATACAAGCTGTTGATCAGTGACCGAAGGTTCTTGACCAATTTTACCTGCGGCATATTGTGCATTTTGGCTTTGAATAGCGGTTGCAATATCTGAAGTAGTCACACCAAGTTGTGCCATACGATCTGGTTTAAGCCAAATACGCATGGAGTAATCTCGGGCACCAAATATATTGGCATCACCGACACCTTTTACTCGTTTAATTTCATCTAAAACATTTAATGTTGCGTAATTACTTAAATAAAGTGGGTCAAATTGTTTATCTTTTGAGGTGAGCATGACAACTAAAAGAATGTCATTTGATTTTTTTTGCACAATCACCCCTGTGCGTCTCACCATTTCAGGTAAGCGAGGGGATGCAATATTAACGCGGTTACTTACGTTAAAGGTGGCTTGATCAATATTTGTCCCAATTTCAAAAGTCGCAGTAATATTAAGCGTGCCGCTAGAATCTGTACTTGAATTAAAATAAAGAAGTCCTTCAACACCACTTAATTGCTCTTCAATCGGACCTGCTACTGTTTTAGATAATGTTTCGGCACTCGCACCAGGATAGCTTGCTGTGATAACAACTGTAGGTGGCGCAATTTGTGGATATTGCGCAATGGATAATTTAAATGCTGCTGCAATACCAGCTAAGACAATAATGATTGAGATTACCGCAGCAAAAATGGGCCGCGTTATAAAAAATTTACTCATTATTTTTTGAAGTTAGGCATGTTGGTCACAGGCATGCCAGGACGTACTTTAATAAGATTGTCGATAATGACTTTATCGCCTGCTTGAAGTCCACCTAGTATTACCCAATCTTTACCTTTCCATTCTCCTGTCATCACAGGGCGAGGTGTAGCTTGATTTTTTTCATTAACGACAAATACAAATTTACCTTGATCGGAATTAAGCACTGCTAATTGAGGCAATACAAATACGCCATCTTTTTTTCCTGTAGTCACGCGCACACGAACAAATTGACCTGGCAAAATTTGACGCTCATTATTTTCAAATGTTGCTCTGAGCTCTTGAGTACCAAGTGTCGGATTAATTTCACTTGCTGCAAAATTTATTTTGCCTTTTTTTGCATATTCATTGCCGTCCGAGAGAATGATTGAAACTTCCTGAACATTTTTTTCATTTAATGCCCCACCTAATTGCTTCAGTTCATTATCTGAGAAACTAAACCGCACCCAAATCGGATTTATTTGAGCTAATGTGGTGAGTAAGCTTGTGTTTGCAGCAACGAGTGCGCCTTCTGAAAATTGAAATCGGCCTGAGATGCCATCTACGGGTGCTGTGACATTAGTGTAAGAAAGATTAAGTTCTGCTTGTTTTAAATTTGCCCGACTTTGAGCAAGGGCTGCAACACTGATAGATTCATCAGAGGTTGCATTATCAAATTCACGCTGACTAATCGATTGTGACTCAATTAAACTTTCTAAACGGTTTTTTTCACGCTTTGCTTGCTCAGCCCGGGCGAGACTTTGATTATATTGAGCGCGCGCTTGATTCAAAGCTATCTTGTATGGCTCAGGATCAATGACGAATAATATTTGCCCTGCTTTTACTGAAGAACCTTCATTGTATTTTCGTTTTAATAAAATACCGCCAACGCGAGGTCTAATTTCAACCTCTTTAGCACCTTCTGTTTGGCCAACAGCTTCCGCTGTAATAGGAATACTGGTAGGTGTTGCTTCAAGCATGCTCACGGGCAAAACAAAATTAGGTGGCATGCCTGTACTTTGATCCTGTGGTTTATGACAACTACTTAAAGAAAGTAAGAGAAAGCTAAAAAGTAGAATAAATCGAGATGACAAAAAATGCTTTTGCAACTAAAACCTCAATTCTAAAAAAAGATCTCAAATAAAATATTTGCTTTGAGACCTCATTTTACAATTAAATCAGCAAATTAAGATGGGTTTAGGTGATTTAAATCTATGAAACATTTATGAAAATAAATGAGCTAAACCAAAAGCCGCTGAAGATGCTAAGGCGCCAATAATAAGTGTTTGCATTGCCGAGCGTCCTTGATTGACACCTGTAAAACGACCTTTGATCCAACCAAATAAAATTAATGCAATACTTGTTGCAATCACCGAGATTTTTAGGGCTGG
>DOEL01000024.1:2519-13907 GCA_003533095.1 Methylophilaceae bacterium
AATGAAATAGTTGAGGCGCTGATAAAAGCCCTTTTTGGGTCAGGCCTTTCCAAATTTAATTCAAATTTCATCATAAATTTTAGCCAACGTTCACGATTAGAAGTGATAGATTTCACAACAGTTTTAAGAGCGTTGCCTTTCAGTCCGTACTCAGAAAGTATTTCTTCGACTTCTGAAATTTCACGTCCGCGGAGATGTTTTATTTCATATGCTTCACGCTTCAACTCAGAGTCGTAATGTTCAATATCTGTTTTACCAGCAAGATATCCACCGAGACCCATGGCAATAGCACCCGCAGCAACTTCGGCTAATCCGGCAGTCACGATAATTGATGAAGAATCCACGGCCGCCGATAAACCTGCAGCTAAGGCAAATGGGACAGTGAGTCCATCTGACATACCAATAACAATATCCCTGACGACTTCAGTCGATGTGAAATGTGTTTCAGAGTGATGTGAATGGTGATCGTTTGACATACATATCTCTTAGGATTTTATTCTAGTTAAAAATACTATATATTAGTTTTGCAAATTAAACATTACCGAGCTATTTAAATATTAAGGATTTCAATATGAAACAATGTACTTACAATGTATTAGCTTTATTACTATTTGCGTTATCTTTTTCCTACGTACCAACAGCAGCTTTTCAATATCATTGTGTGTATGACGGCGTCACAACTTTTAATGTGCCCATTTTTATATTTCAGCAAGTTTTTTTAGCCACTGTTTTATTTATTATTGGCCGTTATAGTTTTAAAGACGGCAAAATGGTTTGTTGGATGTCATGTGGACATAAAAAAGATAAAAAGAAAAAATAATTATTCAAATTTATCTTTATGTTTAGGTTGCCTTTTAAACTTAGTTTTGTCTTTTTCAATTTTGGGTTTAAAAGGCAAGTCAGTGCGGAATAGCGCGTAATGAGTTTGGGAGCGTAATTTAAGTTTTCGAATTTGCTTCATAAAAGCATTACGCAATAATATCTAAGACGCCTCGGGTAATAAATTCAATTGCCATAGATCCTAAAAGTAACCCCATCACACGCGTAATAATTTTTGTACCAATGGTACCAATCACCTTAGAAATGTTTTCTGCAAAACTCAATGTGATCCAAATCAGAAGTGAAACCGCTAAACATGGTAATAATAGAAAAGTTTGATTAATAAAATTTGGCGCTTGATGCGCTGCAATAATCATATTACTCATAGCGCCCGGACCCGCTAACAGCGGAATGCTCAAAGGTACAAAAGCGATGAGCTCTTTATCTGATTTTCCATCTTGGCCTGATTCAATAATTTGATGTTTACCTAACATCATTGAGATTGCCATAATCAATAAAAGAATCCCGCCGCAAATTTGGAAGCTTGGCATAGTGATGCCAAACATATTGAGAATTTTATCGCCCAAGAAAAGCGAGGTGACGAGAATGATAAAAACAGTAATAGCTGTCATTTTTACAACATTTTTTTTATTAATTTTTTTATGTTGACTTGTTAAGCTTAGAAAAAGAGGTAAACATCCAATTGGATCTACAATTGCAATCATTGCAATGGTTGTTTTAATAATAAAGGTCCATTCAATCATAATGTATGCCTCATTTAAAAAATGTCATAAAACCTAATGTTACCGCAGCAGTCGCCATCACTAAAGTAGCAGCCCAGCCCAAATATTTCACGTGATTTCCGATGATAAATGATCGCATCACTTTAGGACGGGATGCCATATGCATCAATGCAATCATGAGTGGGACTGCGACAATACCATTTATGACAGCACTCCATAACAATGCTTTAATGGGATCAATACCACTAAAATCTAAAACAACTCCAAGCAATGTTGCAATGGCAATCATGGCATAAAAATCTTTAGCGGCATGAAAACTTAAACTTAAGCTCGCTGGTTTTTTAAGTAATTCTGCTACTGCATAGGCTGCAGAACCGGCTAATACTGGTATGGCTAAGAGCCCCGTTCCTACAATGCCTGCCGCAAATAAAATAAATGTAAATTCTCCTGCGATAGGTCTTAATGCTTCAGCAGCTTGCGCAGATGTTTGAATATCATGAAGTCCTGCTTTGAATAACGTGGCAGCAGTTGTCAGCATAATAAAAAAAGCAATGAGGTTTGAAAATCCCATGCCCACAATAGTGTCGATACGAATTCTTTTTAAGTGTGTACCCAAATGTTGAGGATGATGGTTTAAATAAGTGGTGTTATGTTTAACACGCACCTCTTCGACTTCTTGACCCGCTTGCCAAAAGAAAAGATATGGACTGATGGTTGTGCCAAACACACCCACAATTAAAAGTACATATTGGCTTGTAAAAATAGTTTCTGGAAAGACGGTCGCTTTAATTACTGTGTTCCATTCAACATGCGATGCAAAGACAGTTCCCACGTAAGCAAAAAGGGAAAGTGTGAGCCATTTTAGAATGCGCACGTAACGTTCGTACGGAATAAAAATTTGTAGTAACAAACAACTCATCCCAAATCCAACGGCATAAAGATGTCTTGGTCCACCGATAACTAATTTGACTGCATCAGCCATCGCTGCAAGATCGGCTGCAATATTAATGGTGTTAGCCGCAAGCAAAAGAATGACTAGAGGCCAGGTGACATATTGGGGATAAAAACGACGCATGTTTTCGGCTAATCCTCGTCCTGTGACAAGACCAATACGCGCGCTCACTAACTGAATGCCCACCATCAGAGGATAAGTAAAAAACATGGTCCATAAAAGTCCAAAACCATATTGCGCACCTGCTTGAGAATAAGTTGCAATACCACTTGGATCATCATCAGCAGCTCCCGTGATGAGACCAGGGCCTAATTTCTTTATGAATTTTGGAAATTTAAAATTAAACATGTTTATAGTTTTTGTTTTAATACAAACTCTAGGATGACTTTAGCGATATAACCCACTACGCCCATACACAGAACAGCTAAAAGCCAAAGCGTGCCCTCTCTGCCGGCTTTGCTTTCTTTAGCAATGCCATACACAATAAAAAACATAAACAATACAAGCCCACCAATCATCCATGGCGTGCTCGCTTCAATTAAATCTTCAAGTGCATCAGGCGTCATTAATTTTTTCTTTTTTTATTCATTTGAGATAGATCAATCATAATGGATTTCTATCCATAAATTACCAATTGATTGATACGTTAAAAATAAAACAACTCTATAATTCAAAAATGAGCATCCCGATCAAAGTCATTCCCAAGCAAAACCTTTCACCAAAAAGCTCTTTGTCTTTAGAGGCTAGTGATTGGAAAGCATTAGACACCATTGATGAATGGTCTCATTTTAGTCAAAACACAGATAAAGATCACACACGATGGGAGTCACATATTGTGATTGAAGGCATGCACTGTGCCGCATGTGCTTTTAAAGTAGAAAATGCACTCAAGCCTTTGTCAGGTGTTATTGAAGCCACGGTTAATGCAACTTCAGGACATGCCAAAATTATTTGGCAATCTAATCTTATTAAACCATCTCAATGGGCAAGCAGTATTTATAAGGCGGGCTATCAAGCCTTTCCAGCCAGCGATTTATTGCATCAGGATGAGCGTAAAAAAAATCAACGACAAGCGTTGTGGCGACTTTTAGTGGCTGGATTTTGCATGATGCAAGTCATGATGTTTTCGGTGCCAACTTATATGGCTATTCCTGGCGAAATGACAAGCAATATGAAGGGCCTCATGGAATGGGCAAGTTGGGTGATTACATTGCCCGTGATTTTATTTTCATGTGGACCTTTTTTCAAAAGCGCACTTAATGATTTAAGAACAAAACAAATCAGTATGGATATGCCAGTTTCACTCGGCATTTTGATTATGTTTATCGTAAGTACCGCAGCAACTTTTGATCCTTATGGCTTACTTGGAAAAGAAGTTTATTTTGACTCACTGACCATGTTTGTATTTTTTCTTTTAACGGGGCGTTGGATCGAATTAAAAATGCGTGACAAAACAGCAGGCGCTCTAGATGTATTAATGCGGCGAATGCCTCGTATGGTCAATCGAGTTAATCCTGATGGATCCATTGAGAAGATACCTGTTACTCTTCTTCAAATTGGAGATACAGTTGAAGTAAAGGCCGGAGAAGCATTTCCTGCTGATGGGGAAATTATTTTAGGCTCAACAAATGCAGATGAAGCTCTGTTGACAGGGGAATCAGCTGCTGTGAGAAAATCAATACATGCACAAGTAATTGCAGGTAGTTTTAATTTAACTAATCCTGTTCATATGCGAGTCGAACTTGTCGGGCAAGAAACGCGCTATGCCAAAATTGTGCATTTGATGGAAAAAGCATCCACGGATAAACCACGCCTAGCTTTGATGGCAGATCGTATTGCTAAACATTTTTTATGGATTGTGATTTTATTAGCCTTGAGCGTCGGCATTTATTTTTGGCAGTTTGATCATGCCAAAGCTATTGTTGCAGCAGTTGCTGTATTAATTGTGACTTGCCCATGTGCGCTTTCTCTTGCAACACCTGCTGCAATGTTGAGTATGTCAGGCTTTTTAGCAAGACAAGGTATCTTGGTGCAAAAAATGCAAGCACTTGAAGCTTTAACGCAAATTAATACAGTGGTATTCGATAAGACAGGTACATTAACCAATGATCAAATTTTTATTGAAAAAATATTTACCAATAAAAAAATCACTCAGAAAGAAGCTTTAGTTATTGCAGCATCAATATCAACCTCTTCACTTCACCCTGTATCCAAAGCTTTTATAAATGCCAGTGATACCGACCTTTCTTTGAAAATTGAAAAGTTAGAAGAAGTGAGCGGTGGTGGGTTATTAGCCAAAACATCTTTAGGGGTTTTTAAATTAGGGTCTCTCACTTTTTGTGGTTTAAATGGCAATGAATTTGATCATTTAAAAGAAGAACAATTACAAGTCCATTTAATGCAAGACGATTATTGGATTGCAAGTTTTATGATGACTGAGTCAATCAAAGAAGATGCATTTCAATCAATTGCAGCATTAAAGGACCAGCATTTAAATATTGAAATTTTATCTGGTGATAAATTGTCGTCCGTCAAAAGAGTAGCTGATCAATTAACTATACAAAATATTAAAGGCCAGTGTTCACCCGAAGATAAATTAAGACATATTCAATGGCTTCAATCACAACAATCAAAAGTACTTATGGTGGGAGATGGTTTAAATGATGGGCCTGTATTGGCTTTTGCACATGCCTCCATTGCACTCGGTCAAGGTGCGCCACTATCTCAAGCGCAATCAGATTTTATTATTTTAAAAGGAGAGCTTCGTCTTATTCCCAAGCTAATAGAAGAAGCCAAGCGTACGATGAAAATTATTAAGCAAAATTTATTATGGGCAGCTTTATATAACCTTATTTGTATTCCTTTGGCTGTGATGGGATTTTTGCCTGCATGGCTTGCAGGGTTAGGTATGGCATTGAGTTCACTTTTTGTGATTTTGAATGCTGCGCGATTAGCCTTTTAACTTGAGTAAAAAGACTTATACTTAAAAATCTATGGATATTCTTTATTTATTGGTGCCATTCTCCGTTATTTTAGTACTTGTCATTCTTGTAGGTCTTTGGTGGGCAGTTCACAGTGGACAGTTCGAAGATACCGAAAAAGAAGGCGAGCGTATTTTGCACGACGATTGATCTAAGTCAAATCCCCATTCTCAAAAGTTTGAGAAACTTCATGTGCTACTAGGCACAAAATCAGTTTTTTTAAGTAAGTATTCGTTTTAGGGGAAGATATGAACGCGAAAGCAAATTTATCCACAATTTATGATGATGGCGTCATAAGACAATTTTCAATCATGGCGGTGGTTTGGGGCGTTGTGGGCATGCTCGTAGGTGTAGTTATTGCAGCACAACTTGTATGGCCAGAACTAAATCTAGGGCTTCCTTGGACCTCATTTGGTCGTCTTCGTCCTCTTCATACGAATGCTGTGATTTTTGCTTTTGGAGGATCGGCGCTTTTTGCTTCTTCTTATTATGTTGTTCAAAGAACCTGTCAAACGCGATTATTTGCTGGCAAATTAGCTTCATTTACTTTTTGGGGTTGGCAAGCTGTTATTTTGGCAGCAGCTATTTCTCTTCCTTTAGGTTTTACTCAAGCAAAAGAATATGCAGAGCTTGAGTGGCCAATTGATATTTTGATCGCAATCGTTTGGGTGTCTTACGCTATTGTATTTTTTGGGACGATCGCACAACGAAAAATTAAACATATTTATGTCGCTAATTGGTTTTATGGGGCATTTATTATTACCGTGGCATTACTTCATATTGTAAATAGTGCTGCGATTCCTGCAGGATTTATGAAATCCTACTCAGCTTACGCAGGTGTTCAAGATGCAATGGTGCAATGGTGGTATGGACATAATGCAGTAGGTTTTTTCTTAACAGCTGGTTTTTTAGGCATGATGTATTACTTTGTGCCTAAGCAAGCTGAGCGTCCTGTGTATTCTTATAGCCTATCGATTGTGCATTTCTGGGCACTTATTTTTACTTATATGTGGGCAGGACCGCATCATCTTCATTACACTGCACTGCCTGACTGGGTGTCTTCATTAGGTATGGTGTTCTCCCTCATTTTGTTTGCACCAAGTTGGGGTGGCATGATCAACGGCATCATGACGCTTTCAGGTGCTTGGCATAAATTACGTACTGATCCCATCTTAAGATTTTTAATTGTGTCTTTATCTTTCTACGGCATGAGTACTTTTGAGGGCCCTATGATGTCAATTAAGACAGTGAATGCTTTATCTCACTATACCGATTGGACTGTGGGTCATGTGCATTCAGGCGCACTCGGTTGGGTAGGCTTAGTATCTATGGGTACACTTTATTTCTTGGTACCTCGATTATTTGGTCAAAAACAAATGTATAGCATGAAAGCAATTGAGCTTCATTTTTGGATGGCAACTGTAGGTATCGTGCTTTACATTACTGCGCTTTGGATTTCAGGAGTGATGGAAGGCTTGATGTGGAGAGCTATTAATCCAGATGGTACGTTGGCTTACACATTTATTGAGTCAGTCAAAGCAAAACACCCTTACTACATCATTCGTTTATTAGGCGGTCTTCTATACCTAAGCGGTATGTTAGTGATGTTATGGAACGTCATTAAGACAGCGAGAAACGGCAAGGCAGTTAATATTTTAGTTCCTGCTGTAAAAGCACATTAAGGAAAAAAACATGGCAAAAGAAAATAAAAAATTAGATAAAGAAAATTCAGGATTTAGTCACGAGACAATTGAAACAAATAGTTTCCTCATGATTATTCTAATTTTGGTTACCGTAGCATTCGGTGGCATTGTGGAAATCATTCCACTCTTTTATCAAAAATCAACGACTGAACCCATTAAAGGTTTACAACCTTATACAGCTGTGCAGCTTATGGGCCGTGATGTATACATTCGCGAAGGTTGTTATAACTGTCATTCACAAATGATCCGTCCATTTCGTGCTGAAACACTTCGTTACGGACATTATTCAGTAGCAGGCGAATCTGTATACGATCATCCATTCCAATGGGGAAGTAAACGCACAGGCCCTGATTTAGCTCGTGTAGGTGGGCGTTATAGTGACGAATGGCATCGTGTCCATTTAAATAATCCAAGAGACGTGGTGCCTGAGTCCATCATGCCAGCTTATCCTTGGCTTGAGAAAACAGAAGTGGATGCAACAGTTGTAGCACAAAGAATGAAAGCATTAAGAGTTGTAGGTGTCCCTTACAGTGATGATGATATTAAGGGGGCTCCTGATGCAGTCAAAGGTAAAACAGAACTTGATGCATTAATCAGTTATTTGCAAGTGCTCGGCATAAATCTTAAATAAGGATATTCATGGATATTAACGACTTAAGATCAATTGCGACAGTAGGAAGTTTTATTGTATTTGTATCTATTCTTATTTGGACTTGGAATAAAAGAAATAGCCGAAGTTTTAAAGAGGCTGCAAATTTGCCGTTTGTTGAAGATGCAAAACCTGTGAGACAGAAAAAAATAATTGCTAAAAAAGGTAAAAGAAAATGAATGATTTTATAAATGATTTTTGGCCAATACTTATTAACGTAATATCACTCGGCGGGATTTTAGGTTGCGCATTACTTTTGTGGAGAACAAGTAAAACTAAAGTCACAAAGAGTAAAGATGGTACGAGTGGACATGTCTGGGATGAAGATCTCAAAGAAATGAATAATCCCTTGCCTTTATGGTGGGTACGATTATTTGCAATTACAATCGTATTTGGCTTAGTTTATTTGTCTTTGTATCCAGGACTTGGTCGCTATGATGGTCAGCTTGGCTGGACTAAAAATAAACAATATGACAAAGAGATAGCGGAAGCTAATAAAGCGCTTGAACCTATATATGCAAAATATGCCGCAATGTCGATTGAGGATTTATCAAAAAATGAGGACGCCAAAGGTATTGGTCAGCGTTTGTTTTTAAATAACTGCGCACAGTGTCATGGTTCAGATGCGAGAGGTACAAGAGGATTTCCAAACCTAACGGATCAAGATTGGCTTTATGGCGGATCACCAGAAAAAATTAAAGAAACGATTAATAATGGCCGTATGGGTGTCATGCCTCCGATGGCTGCTGCTGTTGGCAATGAAGAAGAAATCAAAAATGTTGCAAATTATGTTTTAAGTTTATCTAATAGCCAACATGATGCAAAACGTGCTGAATTAGGGAAAACAAAATTCACAACAATTTGTGCTGCGTGTCATGGTGCAGATGGTAAGGGTAATCAACTCGTAGGCGCACCGAATTTAACTGACAATATTTGGTTACATGGAGCAGGAGAAGCTAATATTATTAAACGTATTCACGAAGGCAAAACAAATCAAATGCCATCATGGCAAGCTAAATTTACACCAGAACAAATTCATGTTCTTACAAGTTATGTTTGGGGTATGTCAAATCATTAATTTTTTAATAGCATTCTAATGAGTTCATCTGAACTGAATCGACCTCTTCCAAAAGAAGAGGTCATTTCGCTTTATAAGTCACAAGGAAAAATTCAACCACGAGGTGTCGATGGATATTTTGCGCGCATTCGGTGGCTCATGGTGTGGCTTACCCAAATTTATTTCTATGGTATGCCCTGGCTTCAATGGGGTGGTCGTCAAGCACTTCTTTTTGATTTAGATGGTAAACGTTTTTATATTTATGGATTAGTTTTATATCCACAAGATCTTATTTATCTCACCGCAATTTTAATTATCTCTGCACTATCTTTATTTCTTTTTACAGCTGTAGCAGGGAGATTATGGTGTGGTTTTACATGTCCTCAAACCGTTTATACAGAAATCTTTATGTGGATTGAATCAAAAATTGAAGGTAATCACATGGCAAGAAAAAAACTGGATGATATGCCATGGACACCTAAAAAATTTGGTATTCGTTCAAGTAAACATTTTGTATGGCTTCTTTTTGCGTTCTGGACTGGATTTACTTTTGTGGGATATTTCACACCTATTAGAGATTTATTTGCTGAAGTAAGGTACCTCTCCACAGGCCCATGGGAAACTTTTTGGTTGTTTTTTTATACTTTCGCTACTTACGGTAATGCAGGTTTCATGCGCGAACAAGTATGTAAGTATATGTGCCCATATGCAAGATTCCAAAGTGCAATGTTTGATAAAGATACTTTAATCGTAAGTTACGATAAAGAGCGTGGTGAACCTCGAGGAGGCAGATCATCGCATGCAGACCATCAAGCACTGGGGGATTGTATTGATTGCCATATTTGTATGCAGGTATGTCCTACAGGTATTGATATTCGGGAAGGTCTTCAATACGAATGTATTAGTTGCGGCGCATGTGCCGATGCCTGTGATTCAGTGATGGATAAAGTAGGATACTCGCAAGGACTTATAAAATTTACAACAGAAAATGCACTCATTAATCGTTGGTCTAAACAAGAAATGATCAAACGAATTTTTAGAGTGCGAGTTTTAATATATGGGCTTGTATTATCAATTATTATTGGTAGCGTTTTATGGAGTCTTACGTTTAGAAACTCTTTTAGAATTGATGTGGTAAGAGATCGTGGTGTTATGGCACGATTAGCTGATGGCGGCATGCTTGAAAATGTTTATCGATTAAATATTATGAATGCATTGGAAGAAGGTCAGCATTATAAAATTTATGTCGAGGGACTTAACAATATTCTTGTTGATTCAGATAATTTAGAGCCTAATAAAACCATTGCCATTAAAGCTACTGAATCGCGATGGGTTCCTGTGCGAGTTCAAATCCCAGATGGTTCAGAGAAATCAGGTTCTCATAAAATTATATTTAAAGTTGAGTCAGAAGAAACGCATGAAGTTGTAAAGGAACAATCGACGTTTATTGTGCCAAGAAATTAAGGATAAAAAAATGGATAATCAAAATAATACAATTTGGTGGAAAAATGGATATGTATGGCTTATTTTAGGTGGGCCCTTCCTCGTCGTGATTGCTTCATTTTTTACTTATTATTTAGCAGCAACAAAACCAGATGCGGTGATTGATAATTACTATCAAAAAGGTATTGAAATCAATAAAACGATGAGTGAGGAAAGAGATTCTATGGCGCCTGCAACGCAAGCTCGCAATCACGCGCAAACTGGAATAAAGCCTGAGTCACATTAATAACTGACAGTTGTTTTGATATCGAGACTACGTAATTTTTTTGCAATATTCTCAAGCGTTGCTTCATCAACGCGAGCTAAATTTTTAGCTAATGGTTGCAAAGAGGGTCTCGCTAATCCATATAGATGTACGCCCTGAATATTATTTTTTACTTCATTGATTAAGTCTACATAGGCCTTAATATCTTTTTCGCTCGGCCCTTTTCCTTGAATACTAAAAATACATGTTTGAACAAAAGTCGGACAAACATTTGTACTCATTTTGAGACGTTCTAGTATTTGATGCGGTTTTAGATTTACTTGATTGATTGTTTTAATACTTTCTTCAGTTGCAGCATCGACTTTAAACCAAACCTCACCATTGATTTCATTTAGCATTTCAACACTTTTTATTACAGATGTTTGATGCATTAAACTTCCATTAGTGATAAGTCGTATTTTAAGTTTATGAAGCAGATTAAATTCTTCAAGTAATTTTTTTACAATTGAAATGACTTCAGGAAATTCTTCAGCACTTGTAGGTTCGCCGTTACCTGAAAAAGCAATATCTTTTAAATGACGATCTTCAGCAGATACATTTTTTTCCATGTAGTCACCATGAATGATTTCATGAAGAAAAAAACGTAATTCTTTTTCAAGCACATTTAATTCAATAGGTGGTGGTGTTCCACGAGTGAGATTAGGTATTTCGCAATATATACATTGCCAATTACATGCATTATTTACATTTAAGTTGATACCCACTGATAAGCCGCC